>NZ_JBSSBV010000007.1:0-91149 GCF_054059115.1 Thermostichus sp. MS-CIW-26 | reverse complement strand
TCCTACTCCATCCAGATTTGTGTCGAGGCAGAGCCCCCCAAGCAACAGAACACCGACAAGGTGATTGGTGTTGACCTGGGACGGCGAGACATTGCCCATACCTCCGAAGGAGACAACTGGAATGGACAGCAGCTGAACAAAGTCCGAGATCACTACTGTCGGTTAAGAGCGTCTCTTCAGCGCAAGGCCAGTAAGGGCACCCGCAGTTGCAGGCGGCGATGCCGTCAACTGCTGCAACGGCTGTCTGGCAAGGAGAGACGCTTTCAAGCTTGGGTGAACCACAGTATCGCTAAGCGCATCGTTAAAGCAGCTCAATCTCTTTCTGCCTGCATTGGGATTGAGGACTTGAGCGGCATTCGAGAACGCACCAATCAACACCCCCGCAGTCGTGAGGA
Organism: Thermostichus sp. MS-CIW-26; assembly: GCF_054059115.1. Classification (NCBI taxonomy): domain Bacteria; kingdom Bacillati; phylum Cyanobacteriota; class Cyanophyceae; order Thermostichales; family Thermostichaceae; genus Thermostichus; species Thermostichus sp. MS-CIW-26. Next base: position 90,754 of record NZ_JBSSBV010000007.1, on the reverse strand, counting down.
GCGGCGGCGTAGCAATAGCTGGGCGTTCTACCAGCTGCGGCGGTTTATCGAATACAAGGCTGTGAGGGCGGGTGTCAAAGTGGTAGCTGTCCCTGCGGCCTATACCTCGCAGATCTGCCACAAGTGCCTGCATATTCATCCCGACTCCGCTCAATCCTATCGCAAGGGTAAGCAGTTCAAATGCGGGCACTGCGGTTGGGAAGGGGATGCGGATTTTAACGGTGCGAAGGTGATTGCGCTTTTGGGGGCTGCCGTAAACCAGCCTAGAGGTTCGGGCCTGTTTTGTTCTCTGGTAGAGCAGAGCAGGCTCAGGGCTACTGAAAGCCTGCTCCGTACCGCTTAGCGGTCGGAGCCGGGTAGTTTACAGATCAGAGCTTTGCGGGATACTGCCATTCTGTTTGGCAACGAGCAGGATGCAATCGCTGCAGCCCTGGGCAACAGTGTATGGCTTCGCCATGCAAGCCATAGCCATTCCAAACTGGATTGGGACACTCCCCAAGCGTTCCGCGCTGCTTCCGCGACCACTCCCAGGGGAAGAGGGAAGTTAGGAAGCGATGCAACTTAAAGCTGTTCGTCAGCTGCTGCTGGAGAGGCTGCTGGGGCCGGCCATAATGGGAAAACGCCATCCTGGCTGTGGCGGAATCCTTTGCGAGAGCTTGCCTGCATCCATGCTGGAACACGACATTGTCATCATTGGGGGAGGGCTGGCCGGTTGCCGAGCGGCTTTGGAGGTTATGCGACGGGATCCCAGCCTCGACCTGGCCTTGGTGTCCAAAACCCATCCCATTCGCAGCCACTCGGTAGCAGCCCAAGGGGGCATTGCCGCCGCCTTACAAAATGTTGATCCGCAAGATTCCTGGGAGGCTCATGCCTTCGATACCGTCAAGGGATCCGACTACCTAGCGGATCAAGATGCGGTGGAGATTCTAGCCCGGGAAGCCCCTGAGGTGATCATCGACCTGGAACACCTGGGGGTCTTGTTCTCCCGCCTGCCGGATGGCCGCATTGCCCAGCGGGCCTTTGGGGGACACAGCCACCCGCGCACCTGTTATGCCGCCGACAAAACCGGGCAAGCCATTTTGCACGAGTTGGTGAGCAACCTCAAGCGTTTTGGGGTCAAGCTCTACAGCGAATGGTATGTGCTGGATCTGATCCTGGCAGAAAACCAAGTCCAGGGCGTGGTGATGTTGGAGCAGGCCAGCGGGCGGCTGGAAGTGCTGCGGGCCAAGGCGGTTATGTTGGCTACAGGCGGCTATGGGCGCATCTACAACTCCACTTCCAACGACTTTGCTTCCACCGGCGATGGCATGGCGATGGTGGCGCGGGCCGGCCTGCCTCTGCAGGATATGGAGTTTGTGCAGTTTCATCCCACGGGCCTGTATCCGGTGGGGGTGTTGATCTCAGAGGCAGTGCGTGGAGAGGGGGCCTATCTGATCAATGGGAAGGGGGAGCGCTTCATGGCCGCCTATGCCCCCAGCCAGATGGAATTGGCCCCACGGGATATCACGTCGCGGGCAATTGTCACGGAGGTGCGGGCCGGGCGCGGTATTGACGGCAAAGATTTTGTCTACTTGGATCTGCGGCATCTGGGGGCAGAAAAGATCCACACTCGGCTGCCCTTCTGTTGGGAGGAGGCCCATCGCCACTTGGGCATCGATGCGGTTGTCGATCCCATTCCGGTGCGACCGACGGTGCACTACTGCATGGGTGGGATCCCGGTGACGGTGGATGGGCAGGTGTTGCGGGATGTCCAAACCCGTGTGGAAGGGCTGTTCGCTGCCGGTGAAACGGCCTGTGTTTCGGTGCATGGGGCCAACCGGCTGGGCAGCAACTCTCTCCTGGAGTGCATTGTTTTCGGGCGGCGCACAGGGGCAGCCCTGGTAGAGGCCGTCAGAGGTCGAGCCTTGCCGAAAGTGGACGAGGGATCCCTACTCAAACAGGCCGCCAGCCGGATTGCCGGGCTCCTGGAACGATCAGGGAAGAGCCGCATTGATCAGGTGCGGCGGCAATTTCAAGATTGCATGACCGAGCATTGCGGCGTCTACCGCACCGAATCGGTTCTCCAAGAAGGGATCCAAACATGGCAACAGATCCGCCAGCGTTACGAGCGGGATTTGCATTTGGACGATCGGGGCAAGGTGTGGAACACCGAGCTGATCGAAGCGCTGGAGCTGGACAACCTCATGACGGTGGGGGCTTTGATCCTCGCCAGCGCCCTGGAACGGCGGGAAAGCCGTGGCTCCCACGCGCGGGAAGATTACCCCCAACGGGATGATCAACGGTTTTTACAACACACCTTGGCTGCCTTTCGCGAGGGATCCCCTCAGATCAGCTATCGCCCCGTGGTGATCACCCGGTTTCCCCCTCAGGAGCGAAAATACTAACTTTCCAGAGGCCTCCCAGGCCGATTAGGATTGCTCTATCGTTCCCGTTAGCAGGATGGAGCCCCTTTCAAAATTATCCAATATCTAGGGATTCTATCTTCGCCAGCTTGAAATCTCGTCTACTGCCGGAGGGCCAGCCATGCAAGAAACCCTGGAGAAAGCAGCCGTCGCCCTGCAAGCGGAGCTGAATCTGGAGCCTTTTTGGATGCCCTTTACGGCCAATCGGCAATTTAAAGCCAACCCGCGCCTGTTGGTTGCCGCCCGAGACATGTACTACACCAGCCACGATGGCCGCCAAATCCTAGATGGGACTGCCGGGCTGTGGTGTGTGAATGCTGGCCACTGTCGTCCCCCGATTGTGGAAGCAATCCAACAGCAGGTGGCCCAACTGGACTACGCCCCAGCTTTTCAAATGGGCCATCCCAAAGCCTTTCAACTGGCAGAGCAGCTCATCCAGCTCACTCCTGCCGGACTGGATCACGTTTTTTTCACCAACTCTGGCTCTGAGGCGGTGGATACGGCCCTGAAAATGGCCATCGCCTACCATCGCTTACGCGGACAGGGATCCCGGCAGCGGCTGATTGGCCGGGAACGGGGCTACCACGGCGTTGGCTTTGGGGGCATCTCGGTCGGGGGCATCTCCAACAACCGCAAGTTTTTTGGCAGCCTCATTCCCGGCGTAGACCACCTACCCCACACCCACAACCTGGAGCAAAACGCCTTTAGCCGCGGCCTGCCTCGCTGGGGATCCCACTTGGCAGAAGACTTGGAGCGGATCGTCGCTCTCCACGATGCCAGCACGATTGCAGCGGTGATCGTAGAGCCGGTTGCCGGTTCAACGGGGGTGTTGCTGCCGCCGGTGGGCTATTTGGAAAAGCTGCGGGCCATTTGCGACAAATACGGCATTCTGCTCATCTTCGATGAGGTGATCACCGGCTTTGGGCGTCTGGGATCCCCTTTTGCGGCCAATTACTTTGGGGTGGTGCCGGATCTGATTTGCTGTGCCAAGGGCCTCACCAATGGCACCATCCCGATGGGCGCAGTGATCGTCAAGCAAGAGATCTACAGCGCCTTCATGGAGGCTGCTGGTTCCGCTGATGACCTGCACCGTCCAGGGGACAACAGCAGGACGCTGTCCTGGAGCCCCATCGAGTTTTTCCACGGCTACACCTACTCCGGCCACCCAGTTGCCAGTGCCGCCGGCTTGGCTACCCTGAACCTGTATCGAGAAGAAGGCTTGTTCGAGCGGGCTGCCAACCTCGCTCCCCTCTGGGAGGAGGCTCTCCATTCCCTGCGCGGCTTGCCTCATGTCATCGATGTGCGCAACCTCGGCTTGGTGGGGGCAATTGAATTGGAAGGGATCCCTGGCCGACCGACAGCGCGGGCTTTTGAAGCTTTTTTGCGCTGCTACGAACGTGGGGTATTGATTCGCACTACAGGTGATACCATTGCCCTTTCCCCGCCTTTGATCATCGAGGAAGCCCATATTGAACACCTGATCGCCACCCTGAAGCGAGTTCTTCAAGAGCTACCTTAGTCCTGAATCGACAAGAGAGACTGCCTGAGGGAGTTAGAAGCTTCTGGGGCTGGGCGTCGGCGAAGGACTGGGAGAGGGACTGGGTCTGGGCGAAGGGGATACCGAGGGAAAGGGATTGGGGGTGCCGGTCGGCGTTGGCGAGGGGGAGGGACTGGGCGCAGGCAACACCCGCAAGGGAGCTTTGGCCGAAGCAATTCGGCCCTGGGTATCCGCCACCATTGCCGTCACCTCATAATCCCCGGTGGGAGCAGAAGTGGGAATGGTGATGGGGATGGTGCCAATGCAGGCTCTGCTGTTGGGCTGACAGCCGACGGCAGCGGCAGTGAAATCAAAGGTGAGGGTGAGGGGGCTTTGTCGGATTTCCACCCGGAAGCTGATGCCGGCCCCCAAACCTGCAGGAGTCGTCACGGCCACCAGCACGTTGAAGGGTACCGTCTGTCGCGCGTCCGTCAGGGCCACCACGGCAATCGAAGGCGGCTCTGCTGCAAAGGAAGCAGTGGGAGAGGGGCTGGGAGTGGGGAAAGGATTCAAGAGGGGAGTGGGGGTCGGGGTAGGCAGAGGGGTGGGCGGCGGCGTAGGGACAGGACTGGGGATGAGGAAAGGAGTGGGCGTTGGAGCCACCACCGCTATCGGCGTGATGGTAACCGCAGGCTGTTCGCCGGCATCTTCTTGGCAAGCCACCAGTGACAACGACAGAAGAGCGGCTACACTGGCCCTTATTACAGAGGAGGCTGCTAACGTCCAGCTCTGACGGAACCTATGGGGCTGCTGTCTCATGGGGTTTGACTCCTCACAACACAAAGCTTTGGGATCCTGCCGGTTCTGGGAGAGCCGAGCCTTGGTGGTGTCCAACTCAAAAACTCGGCCAGGCTGCTTCTCAGCCACAGCAGCGCTTACACGCTGCTAACACTATAGATAGAGTCTTAGCTTTTTGCAAACCCCACCTGTGGACTCCCCCTTTGGGGGTGAAGCCAGATAGAGGGGAATGACCTGGGCCGAGTTAGACTGGTAAGCGTGACAGCAAGACGAGGATCCATGGCAGCAAGGGCGGGAGCAGAACCATCTTCTGGCTGTGGAGAAGCAGAGGGGCAGACTGCCGTTGGCGTTGATGCCCTGTACCCCTCAGAAAACATCAGCGGGGCGGGGTATGCCCGGGAAGAGCTGCAAGAGGCTTGCGGGGTCTTTGGCATCCTGGCTCCAGGAGAGGAGGTGGCCAAGCTGGCCTACTTTGGCCTATTTGCCTTGCAGCATCGCGGCCAAGAATCGGCAGGGATCGCCACTTTTGAGGGATCCTTTTGCCGGGTTCACAAGGCGATGGGCTTGGTCTCCCAGGTCTTCGACGAGGTGAACTTGGCCCAACTGACCGGGGATCTGGCGGTTGGTCACACCCGCTACTCCACCACTGGATCCAGCCGCGTGGCCAATGCTCAGCCGGTGATCGTGGAGACTCGCCTGGGGCCGCTGGCTCTGGCCCACAACGGCAATTTGGTCAATGCGGAAGAGCTGCGGAAGGAACTGGAGGCCGCCGACCGGCACCTAACCAGCAGCACCGACTCCGAGTGTATTGCCCACGCCATTGCCCAGGCGGTGAACCAAGGTCAAGATTGGATCGCGGCCACTTGCCAAGCTTTGCGCCGCTGTCAGGGGGCTTTTAGTCTGGTGATCGGCACGCCAGAGGGCCTGATCGGGGCACGGGATCCCTATGGGGTGCGTCCGCTGGTGTTGGGGCTTTTGAGCAGCAACCCCGCTCTGGATGAGCTGCTGCAGTCAGAGATGCTGGAGATCATCTGCAGCGACGGCACCCTCAGCCACCCCGAGGCCGAGCCGCTGCATTACGTGTTGGCTTCAGAAACCTGTGCTTTGGATATCATTGGGGCCGACCCTCTGCGGCAGGTGGAGCCGGGAGAGTTGGTGTGGATCAGCCGTCAGGGGCTGCAATCGGTGCGTTGGGCGGAGGCCACCCCCAAGTTGTGCATCTTCGAGATGATCTACTTCGCCCGCCCCGACAGTTGGATGCATGAGGAAAGCCTCTACTCCTACCGGGTGCGTTTGGGAGAACAACTGGCCAAGGAGGCCCCGGCAGAGGCCGACTGGGTGATCTCCGTTCCCGATTCCGGCACGCCGGCAGCCATTGGCTATGCTCGCCAGTCGGGGATCCCTTACACCGAAGGGCTGATCAAAAATCGCTACGTGGGCCGCACCTTTATCCAGCCCACCCAATCCATGCGGGAGCGGGGCATTCGCATGAAGCTCAACCCCCTGGAGGACGTGCTGCGGGGGAAGCGGATTGTTATTGTGGACGACTCAATTGTGCGGGGCACCACCAGCCAGAAAATCGTCAAGGCCCTGCGCCAGGCGGGGGCTACCCAGGTCCACATGCGCATTTCCAGCCCCCCGGTCACCCATCCCTGCTTCTACGGCATCGATACCGATAGCCAGGATCAGTTGATTGCTGCCCAGCATTCCGTAGAGGAAATCGCCGAGAAGATTGGAGTGGATTCTTTGGCCTACCTGAGCTGGGAAGGCATGCTGGCTGCCACGGGCCGGGATCCCAACTCGTTCTGCTCCGCTTGCTTTACCGGCCACTACCCCATCCCCATCCCAGAAGGGCTGAAGCGCTCCAAGCTGGCCCTGGAACTGGTGGCTACTGGCAAGAGCCGCTAGGCTGCTCATGGATCCCCGCTAGACTGAGAAGAAGAATTGCTTGGGGCAAGCCATGACTTTTCGCCTACGCCAATTGGGGGATCCCATCCTGACGCAAGTGGCCGAGCCGGTGACGGAGTTCAAAACGCCGGCCTTGCAGGATCTTATAGAAGGTATGCTGGCTACCCTGAAAGAGGCGCAGGGGGTGGGCTTGGCTGCTCCTCAGGTGGGATTCCCCCTCCAGGTCATCATCGTAGCCTCCCGTCCCAACCCTCGCTATCCTGATGCACCCCAGATGGAGCCGCTGGTCATGGTTAACCCCCGCCCCCTAGCTTGCAGCGAGGAGCAGGTGCTGGGGTGGGAAGGGTGCTTGAGCGTGCCCAACTGCCGCGGCCTGGTGGCCCGTTCCCGCGAGGTGGAGGTGGAGTACCACACCCCTGAGGGATCCCGGCAGCGGGTGGTCTGGCGGGATTTTCCGGCGCGCATCTTCCAGCACGAATACGATCACCTCAGGGGCCGATTGTTCCTAGATCGGCAGCCGCAGCAACTGCTCTCTGAGGCCGACTACCAAGCCCAGATTTTGGCCCAGCCCCCTGCCTGAGGATCCCAACATGCCCTACCTGGTCATCTACGACGGCCTGTGCAACCTCTGCGCCAGTGGAGTCCAGCTCTTGGAGCGCCTGGATCGCGGCCAGCAGTTTCGCTACGCCCCCATGCAGGATGGAGCTACCCTGGCCCAGTGGGGGATCCCGCCAGAGCAGATGGAATTGGGGATGATCCTGATCGACCTGGAGCAGCCGCAGCGCCGCTGGCAGGGATCCGCTGCCATTGAACAAATTGCCGCCCTTTTGCCGAGCGGGGAGGTGTGGCTGGCTCTGTACCGCAACTTTCCTGGCTTGAAGTTTCTGGGGGATCGGGGCTACGAACAGATCCGGGATCACCGCTACGAGTGGTTTGGCCGCCGTAACACCCCATACCTATCTGTCTACCCTGCTTGTGTTTCCTGCCGGGATCCCTTGGCTGACAACCCATAATGCTTGGTAATGCTTGCCCTTATCCAGCTACCTGAACTGAAGGAGGCCGATAGGAGAGGGGCTGTACTTAAGGGATCCCTTGACGAGGGATACATTACTCCTGAGTGTTTAATAATTTTTAACTCACCTCATTGGTAAACAGGATGTGTTTGTGTGTCAGGAACACCTTTTCGGCCCTGAGAAAGCTGGCCTAGGATGGGGCTGTACCTCTTTGCCGAGGGATCCCTGCTGTGTCTCACTTTACTAGCATCAAAGTTCAGTTCAAAAACAAGGAAATCCTCAAAGATGTTTTGGTTGCCCAAGGCCACGAAGTCCTAGAGAACACCTACGTCCGGGGCTATCAAGGGAATCGCACCCGGGCAGACCTTGTGGTCAGGCGCAGCAACGGCTATGACATCGGCTTTCGCCAGCAAGGGGACAGCCTGGAAATGGTTGCTGACTTCTGGGGGCTAGGGATAAGCGCTGAGTCCTTCCTAGCACCGATCCGCCAAGAGTACACCCGTAGACAGCTCCTGGCAACGGCAGCAGAGAAAGGATTCACCGTAGAGTCGGAATCTGTGGATGAACAGGGTCAGATCAAGATCGTACTGGGGCGCTGGGCATAGGGAGGCATTATGGCTGAGTATCAACAGGTGGAATATACGATTGACAAGGAAGGCAATCTGATTGAGCGAGTGCTGAATGTCAGAGGGAAAGGTTGTCTTGAATTAACCGAAGAAATAGAGAAGGCTTTGGGTAGGGTCGAAAAAAGAGAGCTTCTGCCCGAATACAACCAGGTGCCCAATGTTGAGGAAATTGAAGAGCGCCAAAAGGAGTGGTTATGACCTTCTGGAACTCCTTTTTGCACTTTCGGAGTTTACTTACAAAGCTCAGCAGCCCTAGCATGAAGAGTCACGATGCTTTGTTGCGCAATCTAATGCAGAATGCTGGCATTACTGCCTGGAAAGAACTCCGAAAGAGGGCAAAGCTAGGTCAGGGTGCTCTTAATGCTTTACGCAACGGCCAAGCCGAAAAGCTAAAGCTGGCCGATCTGGATCGAGTGGCCACTGTCTTGGGTGTGCCGCTCTTGAGTCTAATTCAGGACTTTGGCACGACTGATACTCCATTCCCAGAATTTCAGGAAACCCTCCAGGAAGTACAGCGGCTGCGTAAACAGCTAGAGACGCAGGAAAAACATCTGCGCCATCAAATGCAGACTGAGCTTGTCGAGAAGCTTAAGCCCTTGCTGATACAATACCCCACCTTACAACAGGTTGTTGAGCGGCGACCAGATTATCCTGCTCAGCAAGTTTTGGCTTTGCTAGCCTCTCTTGGCAATTTGTTAGAAGATTGGCAGCTAGAACCCATTGGCCAGGTGTGGCAGCAGGTGGCCTACGATCCCGAAAGCCATCAAGCTGATGAAGATGATATTCAAGTGGGCGAGCCAGTTTATGTTCGATTTGTAGGATATCGGGCTAGGGATCAAGTTTTGGTTCGGGCCAAAGTAAGTCGCACCTTACCTTCCGTAGCAGTATGACGACACTCGCAATCGACTTTGGCACCTCAAACACTGTGGTCTGTGTCTATGAAAATCAAAAGCCTACCCTCGTAGATCTGCAGGGATTAACCCACCGCTACGACGGCAGCCCCCCTCTAACTCCCTCGGTTCTCTTTGTCGGCCAAAATCAGCAATTTTTGATTGGGGCACCTGCCCAGGCCAAACGGGATCCCAAGCGCCTATTCAAAGGCTTTAAGCGGGATCTCTCTCAACAATTCCAGCCGGCTCCAACCTATGTGGATGGACAGGCCTACACAGCCCAAGAGGCCACGCGGATCTTTCTGCAGCAGCTTCTTGCCAAACTCCAGGCAGAGGGCTGGCAGCCCGATAAGGTGATCTTGACCGTGCCGGTGGGAGCCTACGAGGGCTATTTGCACAACCTGCAAGAGGTGTTTGGCTCCCTAGGGATCCAACAGGTCGTGTTCCTCGACGAGTCCACCGCGGCTGCTTTGGGCTACGGGATCCAGGAGCCGGGATCCCTGATTTTGGTGATCGATTTGGGGGGCGGAACTCTCGACCTCTCTTTGGTCAAAATCTTGAAGCCAGAGCAGGGCACTGCTTACCGAGCTGAGGTCATTGCCAAAACTGACCGGGCCTATGGCTGTGGCGGCGTCGATATCGATATCTGGATTGCCGAATGGGTGCTGGAGCAGTTGGGCCGCAAGCGACAGCAGGTCCCGGCCAGCAGCTTCCAGGTTCTGTGCGAGGTTGCCGAGCGGCTCAAGATCCGCCTCTCCAGCCATTCTCAGGCCAGCGAGGCCTGGCTGGATGAAGACTCCTTTGAGACCCACACTTTAACGCTTCAGCGCGAGCAACTCCAGGAGCTGTTGGAAGAGCGCGGCCTGCTGACGCGGCTGAGAGAAGCCATCGATGAGGTCATCGAGAAAGCCCACAATAAAGGGATCTCTAAACGAGATATCCACCAGGTGGTGTTGGTGGGTGGCACCAGCCTCATCCCAGGAGTGCAGCATCAGGTCATTAGCCTCTTTGGCCGCGACAAGGTCAAGTACCACAAGCCGTTTGAGGCAGTGGCCCACGGCGCTCTGGCCTTCACCCAGTTTGCCCGCCTTCAAGATCATCTCCGCCATACCTATGCCCTGCGGCTCTGGAATCCCTATTTGCAGGCGCCCGACTTTTTCCCTCTCTTTAAGAGCGGCACGGCTTATCCTGCCACGGTGGAACTGCCTCCCTTGCAGGCCAACGCCAATGGGCAAAGCCACATCAACCTGGTGGTTGGTGAGATGGCCGAGGAAGGGGCAACTGAGGTTGTTTACGATCCCGACGGTCGGATGCAGATCCGCAACAGCACCGCAGCTTCTAGCTTTCGTCCCCTTGGGATCCACAACCAGCTTTCCATTCCCCTCAAGCCGCTAGGGCGGGTGGGAGTGGATCGTTTGCAGGTCACCTTTGCCGTCGATGCCGGGCGAACTTTGCGGGTAACGGTAGTAGATTTGCAAACTCAAAAGACCCTTATGCAGCAGCAGGTGGTTGGAAGGTTAACTTGAGGTTAGGGATGGCGGAAAACTTTGATCCTGTTCTGGGTGGACAGCAACCAGCCGGATCCGATCCGGTCATGGGAGGCTTGGTGGGCATTGAGCAAGCCCTGGGCAGTCCGAATCCCAAGGTGAGAATCCAAGCAATCAAGGGTGCTCTGAGGTACGGATCCAGAGGGGCCGAGCTTGTTATCCAAGCCCTGCGAAATGATCCCAACTGGGAAGTGCAGTTTGCGGCTTGGGAGACGCTGCTGGAATCGAAGGATCCGCAGCAGGTGCAGGTGGCAAAGTCCCATCGACTTCCCCTCCGACAGGTTGGAGGTGTCCGAGCAAGGTATAAAGCGGGAGAGCGGGATTTCCGCTGGGCCAAGCTGAGGGGGGCCAAGCTGAGGGGGGCCAACCTGAGCGGGGCCAACCTGAGCTGGGCCGACCTGAGCTGGGCCAACCTGAGGGGGGCCAACCTGAGCAGGGCCAACCTGAATGAGGCTGACCTAAGGGGGGCTGACCTGAGCGGGGCCGACCTGATTGAGGCCAACCTGAGCGGGGCCAACCTGAGCTGGGCCAACCTGAGCGAGGCCAACCTGAGCAGGGCCAACCTGAATGAGGCTGACCTAAGTGAGGCTGACCTGAGGGGGGCTGACCTGGGCAGAGCCAACCTGAACAGGGCCAACCTGAGCAGGGCCAACCTGATTGAGGCCAACCTGAGCCAGGCCAGCCTGAGCTTCTGGGCCAACCTGAGCAGGGCCAACCTGAATGAGGCTGACCTAAGGGGGGCTGACCTGAGGGGGGCTGACCTGGGCAGAGCCAACCTGAACAGGGCCAACCTGAGCGGGGCTAACTTGAGGGAGTCGGTTATTTCTGAAGCAACCCGGCTAGATCCCAAGTGGCGGTTAGTCTGGGAAATCGTCAACAGTCAGGCCGGCCTGAAGAACCTAAGCGGAGCTGACCTGAGCGGGGCCAACTTGAGCGGGAGCAACCTGAGCAGAGCTAGCCTGGGTGAAGCCAACCTATATGGAACCGACCTGCGCGACGCTAACCTAATTGAGGCCGACCTAAGCAGGGCCGATCTGCAAGAAGCTAACCTGGCTGGGGCTTACCTGATAGGCGCCAACCTGAGAGGTGCCAACCTCACTGGGGCCAACCTGAGCAGAGCTCGGCTCATTGGGGCTGATTTGGACGAGGCTAATTTGAGCCGGGCCAACCTAAGTGGGGCTGACCTAAGCTGGGCCAAGCTGTGGGGTACTCAACTTAGAGGGGCCAACCTAGCAGGTGCCAGGCTCAATCTTAGATGGGGATGGTTCAAAGATTTGACGGACACAATTCTCCCCGATGGGACACGCCATCCTTAGACTTTGTGGCCCCAAGGTTTGTAGAGAGTCGCTTGGAAGAATGAGGGAGGTGATTCAGTGGCCGAGAACTTCGATCCTGTTTTGGGGGGACAAGGGCCGGGTGGATTTGATCCAGTCATGGGTGGCCTGGTGGCTATTCAGCAAGCTCTAGCTAGCCCGGATCCCAAGGTGAGAATCCGAGCAATTAAGAGGGCTCTCCAATATGGCGCAAAAGGAGCGGATCTTGTCATCCAAGCCCTGCGAAATGATCCCAACTGGGAAGTGCAGTTTGCGGCTTGGGAGACGCTGCTGGAATCGAAGGATCCGCAGCAGGTGCAGGTGGCAAAGTCCCATCGACTTCCCCTCCGACAGGTTGGAGATGTCCGAGCAAGGTATAAAGCGGGAGAGCGGGATTTCCGCTGGGCCAACCTGAGGGGGGCCGACCTGATTGAGGCCAACCTGAGCCAGGCCAACCTGAGCCAGGCCAACCTGAGCCAGGCCAACCTGAGCCAGGCCAACCTGAGCGGGGCCAACCTGAGCTGGGCCAACCTGAGCGGGGCCGACCTGAGCGAGGCCAACCTGAGCGGGGCCGACCTGAGCAGGGCCGACCTGAGCAGGGCCGACCTGAGCTGGGCCGACCTGATTGAGGCCAACCTGAGCAGGGCCGACCTGAGCTGGGCCGACCTGATTGAGGCCAACCTGAGCCAGGCCAACCTGAGCAGGGCCAACCTGAGAAGGGCCGACCTGAGTGGGGCCAACCTGAGCGAGGCCGACCTGAGCCAGGCCAACCTGAGCTGGGCCAACCTGAGCAAGGCCAACCTCAGCGGGGCCAACCTGAGCGGGGCCAACCTGAGCAGGGCTGACCTGAGCGGGGCCAACCTGAGCGGGGCCGACCTGAGCAGGGCTGACCTGAGGGGAGCCAACTTGAGGGGAGCAAAGCTGGGTGGCACGAACCTAAAGGGGGCAAACCTATGGGGCGCAAAACTAAGTCCCGGCTGGGATCAATTCGCCGACTTGAAAGGGGCCATCCTCCCCGACGGAGCCATCCATCCCTAGCCTGATCCCTTGGCTACACTACCTACAGCCGCTCTCAGTGGATCCATGAGTCCCTCAGATCTCGCCTTTGCCAGCAATCACCAAGACATCCTCACACTGCTGGACTTAGTGGTTCGCGCCCGCTACCCTTTGATCTACCTGGTTACTCCCGAAGAAGCCCCGGCAGAGGAGCTCCTGCAAGTTCTAGCCGATTCCCTCAACCCCAAGCGCAAACTCCTAATCTGGGATATCGTCTCCGGCTGGTCAGATAACGGCCAAAACAAAGGCCAATTGATGCCTGCTCTGGGCCGCATCGGCGCCATCAAAGAGGACGAGGCGGTTATTTGTGTTCTCAAAGACCTAAACCCCACCCTGAGAAATCCGGAACGCTCGGACAATTACCCCGTCATCCGCTACCTGAAAACCCTGGCCAGAGAGAGCCGCCACAGCCGCAAGTCCATCATCCTCTTGGGCCAAGAAGCCGTTGTCCCTGCCGAGCTGCGCGAGGAAATTGTGGTCTATGATTTTCCCCTGCCCAGCATCGCCGAAATTGAGCGGATCATTACCCGCGCGATCCCTGCCCGTCAACTGGAGCTAAGCGGCCCGGCGCGGGAACAACTGGTTCGAGCCTGCCAAGGACTGACCCGGCAGCGCATTGAGCGGATCCTGGCCCGCGCCCTAGCCGCCAAGGGCAAGGTCAGCGAGGGCGATATTGACCTTGTTCTGGAAGAGAAAAAACAATACATCCGCCAGACGGAAATCCTGGAGTTTTACAACCCCTCCGAGACCTTGCAAAATGTCGGCGGCCTGGAAAACCTCAAAGCCTGGATTCGGCAGCGCCGCAACAGTTTTAGTGCCCAGGCCCGTGCCTATGGCTTGCCTAGTCCTAAGGGCATTTTGCTGGCCGGGATCCAGGGCACCGGCAAGTCTCTATGTGCCAAAACCATAGCCCGCGAGTGGCGCATGCCCTTGCTCAGGCTGGATGTGGGGCGACTCTTCGGCGGGATCGTCGGCGAAAGCGAAAGCCGCGTGCGCCAGATGATCCAAATTGCCGAAGCCATGGCCCCTTGTGTGTTGTGGATTGATGAGTTGGATAAAGCCTTTGGCGGCGTCAACAGCGAGTTTTCAGGGGATTCGGGCACCAGCAAGCGGGTCTTCGGCAACCTGATCACCTGGATGCAGGAAAAAACCAAACCCGTTTTTATTGTTGCCACCGCCAACAATGTCCGCGTCTTGCCCGCTGAGCTGCTTCGCAAGGGGAGGTTTGATGAAATTTTCTTTGTTAACTTACCCAACCAAAAGGAGCGGGAAGAGATTTTTCGAGTCCATGTCCAACGGCTACGGTCCAACCGAGTACGAGACTTCTCCTATACTGAGCTGGCCATGGCTGCAGAAGATTTCAGCGGGGCGGAAATTGAACAGACCATTTACGATGCCATGCACATGGCCTTTAATCAGGATCCACCCCGCGAGTTTACCCAAGAAGATATCCTGACCGCCATTCGCCAAACGGTTCCTCTAGCTGCCATCGCTCGTGAACAAATTCAAAGCTTGAAAGAATGGGCTGCCGAGTCAGGAGCACGTACCGCTTCCCAAGATCAAAAGTTGATTCAGGAGCTACGGACCATCGTCCAGAAGAGAGGGTTAGGCTACATTGAAGTTGATAGTCCCCCATCCTTTTCCTCTCCACCTCCTGCCTAAGCTGTTTTGGTCGGCTCGTTCCGAGTTGTGGCAGCTCCGTGGAAGTAGGCTTGCAAGCATTTTTTCCTGCAAGACGCGGAAAAACTCCGGTTGCCGCTCCGCTTGAATTTGCTGCCTGTGGATTAGCCCCCGTTAAATCCGTCCGGGGAAGCCGCCGATTGATCTGAGCTGCTCAGGTGGCCCCTTGTTGGATTAACTTCCGGCAGCTCCCAGGCAGGGCACTGGGATCGGATCCCGCACGTTAGCGTGCAGGACCGATGGTTTTGCACTTTTCGTATCCTTGACTACAGATTTTTTGGTAGGATTGATCGTGTAGAGGTACTGGTATGTAGAGCAGCCTTATGAGTGCAATCGCTGAAATGAGGGGGACAAGTCTCCTGGCCCGCCATCGCCAAAACATAGCAGCCTCCCTGGCCCGTCGTTTGGAAGCAGCTAGGGCGGCCAACAACACCCGCTTGATGGAGCTGCTGAAACAAGAAGAGCGGCAGCTGGCAGCCGAGTACGGCGGCAGGGATCCCTTCTCTTCAGCGCTCTTCAGAGGACTGCGCCATCTTTGGCAGAGCTTGAAGGAAGTCTTGGCGGCCTGCGATGAACTGCGGGTGCGGCAGTGGGTAGATGGCAGCGGCATGGTCTGGTGGTCTGTCCAAGACCCAATCACGGGAGAGCGCCTGTGTACCCATTCCGAGGGGGAGCTCATGGAGTGGATCGAGAAGCACCAGCGAGAGGATTAGTCTTCGCGGCTAGGACTTGCCTGAGCACCAATAGCCAGTGTTTCCCCTGGCGCTTCGTGCGTGTCCCAGTCTTTCCAGCTTGGGAGGAAGGGAACAAAAAGTTTCACGGCTAGGCCGGGGCAATGGCCACCTGAGAATCCAAATTGATAGGATTACGAAGACTCATCATCTGCTTTAGGGGTCCTGGGATGGTTTGGCAATTGTTGACTTGGCCGGCCCAAAGTTTGCTTTGGCTAGCAGAGCAGATCCAAGAACGCGCCGAAGCACAGCTGGATAGCAAAGAAAACCTGCAAAAAGAACTTACGGCCCTGCAAATTCAGCTAGATTTGGGAGAAATTGACGAAGAAACCTACGCCCGCCGAGAAGAGGAGATTTTATTGGCTCTGGAAGCCTTAACCCAAGCAGAAGGAGAAGCCGAAGCATAGAGTTCTGCCGGTGGGCCTGGAAGGGATCCCTCAGCATTGCAGGGGGGCAGAACATGGGAGAATGAGCTTCTGTACACCCCCGTCTTTCCTACCCTGGGCTGTTTTCAATGACTGAATCCCATGAAACCTTGGTGCTCCGCGACGAGCAAAACCAGCCTCTCAAGTGCGAGATCCTGCGGCAGGTGGTCATCGACGAGCAGACCTATGCTCTGGTGACTCCCGTTGATGCTGTGATCAAAGTGCTGGTTTGGGAAGGGGAAGAAGAACCCAGCCAAGCGGTGAACGGCGATGCCAACATGGAAGGGATCCTGGACGAGCCGGATCCCGAAGAGCTACAGGCTACCCTGCCCACCATCCAGGCTGTCTTGGGGGAGTTGAACCTCACCTTGCAGCAAAATGGCTTCGACATCCTCACGGTTCAGGGGGAATTGCCCCCAGTCGAAGAGGAAGATGTGTTCGAGCTGGGCGAGAGCGAGGAAGATGCCCAGGAGTTTCAACTGCTAGCTACCTTTTTCTACCAAGAGAAGAAATACGGCATCTTTACCCCCCTCGATCCCGTTTTGCTCTACGCCGCTCTGCCTGACGAAGGGGATCCCTACCTGCTCACCCCCGATGAGCCGCCAGAGCTTTTTGATCAGCTCTATGCCCTGCTGCTGGATCTCGATGAGGAATGGGAAGACGGAGATGACGAAGAAGATGAAGACGAAGATTAGGCGGTCAACCCCTTCTGTTCTGCCGAGTTGGATACTCCTGCCCAGCCAGTCGCCTCGGCGGTGCGGAGCACCATAGGGATAGAGGTGGTGAAACTACCCGGTAAAACTTGCCCAGAGTTTTTCACCAGCCACTCCAGACCCGTCTCAACATCTGTCGGGGGCGTCGGATCTGCGGGCCAAGGGTCAGAATAAGCCAGCCTCAGACCAGCCGCCTGAGCATTGCGTAGCGAAGGAGCAACAGGGATGCAGCCGGTTGATTTAACCACCCTGCGTGCTGTGCTGGCAGATCTAGCCCAGGGTAAGACAGGTCGGGATCCAGTGTTGCCTGCCCGCGTGGAATGGATCCAACAGACCGATCTGTGGACGGTGGTCATTGGCTTGCGCACCCTCACTGCCCGCCCCTGCCTGCTGTTGTGCTGGCATCCTCAGGCGGCCCGTCTCCACCTCTGTCAGCCTCCTCCCAAAGAGCCGGATGGCTTTCAATTTAGCCAGTTCCTCCAACGGCAACTGAAGGGTTTGGCTCTGACGGAGCTGGCTCTGCTGGAGGATTGGGAACGGGTGGTTGACTTGCGCTTTGCCCCTCGGCCCGGGGATCCCCCTTATCGCCATCTCTACCTGGAGGTGATGGGCAAGCACAGCAATGCCATTTTGGTGGACGAGGCGGGCATGATCTTGGCCAGTGGCCATGGGGTAAGCGAGCGCCAATCGCGAATCCGTCCAGTGCAGCCGGGCCTGCCCTACGAAGCTCCTCCGGCCCTAACCGACCCGATCCCGCAGCGATCCGAGCCCTTTTCCTGGTGGCAAGAGCGCGTCGCCCTGATCCCTGGCCCCATCGGCCAACGGCTGTTGCGCTGTTATCGCGGCCTCAGTCGGCATTTGGTGGAAGCGATGTGTCATCAGGCTGGGATCCCGCCGCAAACCCCCAGCGATCACCTCTCTGCCCAGGATTGGCAGGCACTGTTTGCCAGGTGGCAAGACTGGTTAACCCGTCTGGAAACAGGCCAGTTTGACCCAGCTCCCACTCCCCAGGGATACACCGTTCTCGGCTGGGCAAGCGGTGCCGTTCCCGTTAGCGGGACGGAGTCCCTGCAACAACCTTCTCGACTCAATCTGCACCAACTTCTGGAAGGCTACTACCAGGCTCAGCTTAACCGCGAACAGTTTGAGCGAGAGCGCCACCGTCTGCTGCAAAGGGTATCCACCCTGCTGAAAAAGCTCTATCAGCGGCGAGAGCAATTTGAGGCAATGCTGGCCGACTCCACCCAAGCGGAAGCCTCCAAGCAGGCTGCCGACTTGTTGATGGCCCACCTCCACCTCTGGCGGCCAGGGTTGCATCACATCGAGCTGCCGGATTTTGCCAGCGGCCAGACGGTCAAGATCCCTCTCGACCCCGAAAAAAATGCCATTCTCAATGCCCAAGCCTACTACCGCAAGCACCGCAAACAAAAACGGGCCCAGGATGCCCTCCGACCTTTACAAGAGGCGCTCGGCCAAGAGATCCTCTACCTCGAGCAGGTGGAAGCGTCTCTACAGCAGCTGGAAACCTATCGGGATCCCCAAGACTTGACCACCCTCAAGGAAATTGAGACCGAGCTGATTGAACAGCGCTACTTGGAGAGTCCCACTCGCAACAGCGGGACAGAGTCTCTGCGGGCGAGCTCAAAACATGCCTCACCGGCAACCTTCAACCCCCACCGCTTTACCAGCCCCAGTGGCTTCTCCATTTGGGTGGGGCGCAACAACCTGCAAAATGATCAGCTCACCTTTCGCGTGGCTCAGGAACACGATTGGTGGTTTCATGCCCAAGAGATCCCCGGCAGTCATGTGCTGCTGCGCTTGCCCCCCGGGGCTGTAGCAGAAAGCGAAGATCTGCAGGCGGCTGCTGATTTGGCGGCCCATTTCAGCCGCGGTCGCCTCAGCGAACAGGTGCCAGTAGTCTACACTCGCCCGAAACTGGTGTTCAAACCCAAGGGATCCCCGCCCGGCATGGTCGTTTACAAACAGGAGCAGGTGCTTTGGGGGCGGCCCAGCCATGCGCAGCTGCTCATTGCGTCAGCCCTTGGGCCACACTGACGCAACTGGTTACTTTGTTTCTGGCCAAGTGGGCAGGTTCGAGGCATTCAAGGGAGAACTTCGAGGGAGTAAGCGGCGCTGCGGCCATAGCGGCTGGGGTCGTACATTTCTTCTGCCAAAGCAGGAGCCACCTGGAATTGGCCGGGGATCTCCGGACGGAAGAGATAGACAAACTCATGGCGACCCTGCTTGAGCTCGGTGCTGAAAAAGGCCACGCGGTCATCCCGATTCTCTTGGCGGGTCCAAAACCAGTCCCACCAGTAGTCTGGGGCCAAGCCGGTGAACTCTCGCGGATCCTGGGAGGTGATCTCGGCGCCGCTGGGCAGGGGATCCTCGACCACCACGTAGTGGCTGTCCCGCTCGGCTTCCACCGTCAACCGGGCCAGGAGGATTTCTCCGGCCCTTACTGTGTCGCCAGGGCGCAGCGGCTGCTCTCGGTAGCGGATCTCCCCGTTGGGTTGGGGCTGGGGCTGTAGGCGGAAGTAGCTGCGGCTCACCGCAAAGCCTTGGGCTTGAGAGGGCAGAGGGTTGGGGACGAAGGCTTCTCCCCTCAAGCTGTAGTAAAGGGGGCCGGGGCCGGACTTTTCCAGGCGCAGGCTGCTCAGGTTCCCCACTTCTGCGTCAGCCCAATCCAGCCCATAGCGGGGATCCCCAGCGCCGGCCTGCCAGCGACCGAGAAGGGATCCGGTTGTCCCATCCAACACCCGCACCTCGCCGGGGCTGGGAAGCTGCTGCTGCTGGGCCTGGTAGTAGGCAGATAGGCCGAGGAGAGCATCGGCGGTGGCTTTGGTGGTGCGCCAGCGGTTGTTTTGCTGCTGCTGGAGAAGGGCCTCGGCAATCTGGGCAGCCCGGTCATCCTGCAAGCGAACGGCCAATTGCAAAAGCGGGCCGGCCACCTCCATGTCGTCGTAGGTGGAGCGCTCGTGGGTTGCCAAGGAAGAGGCAGCCGGGATAAACCAGCGCCCTTGGGGATCCTGTTGCCGCCGCTCCAGAACCTCATCCAGGGCTGCCTGGGCAAGATCCCTCTGGCCCAGTTGCAGGGCGGCCAGCCCTCGGTAGGCCAGGCCAAAGGTGGAGAGCCGCTCCGGCGGCGGCAGGTCGGCAGTTACCAAAGCGGGATCCCAGAGGGCCAGGCTGTAGGCGACAAAAGCCTGTAGATCCGGGGAGAGGGCTTGTGGCTGGGCCAGTTGAGCGGCCAGATAGTCCTGAGCGGCCAGATAGTCCAAGGCCTGCCGCACCCGCCACTCTTTGAGGGCATAGCCAGCAGCTTGGGCAAGGTGATACCCCTGCAGGATGTATCCGGTCAGATAGGGGTTGCTCCGGTCATAGGCCCACCAGCCCCAGCCCCCATCGAAGTTCTGGGATCCCTCCAGTCGCTGCAAGCCCGATCGAAGCACCTGGGGCAGCCGCTCCAGGGTTTGCGAGCGCAGGTTCAAGCCCAACTGCTTGCTGACTTGGGTGACGGCTAGGGCGGGCAAGAAGCGACTCAGGGTTTGCTCGGTGCAGCCGTAGGGGAACTCCACCAGGTAATCCAGCGGCCCCAGCAGGGTTGCTGCCGGGCTAGCGGCCAGTTCCAGGTGAAGCTGCCGGGATCCCGGCACCCAGGTGGCGGGCCAATCCAGCGATAAGTCAAGGCTGCCCTCCTGCACCCGACCCACCTGGGAGAACCGTTGCACAGCGCCGAAAGGCTGGCTGGGGATCCGCAGTTGCAACGCATCTTTCAGCCCATTCCCTTCCGCCCAGACCCGCAGAGAGGTATCTCCGGCCCCCAGAACCTGGAGAGGCCATTCCACCCGCCCCGCTCCTTGGGCCGGCACGGTGAGGCGTTGTCGTTCCGGGCCTTGCAATTTCAAGATCCCACCGGCAGGAACAGGAACTTCCAGCCCCACCTCCACCGCTTGGGCTTGACCCGTGCGGTTTTGCACAATGGCCGCCAAGGTGAGCTGATCCCCCACCCGGAAAAAGCGGGGAGCGGCCAAGCGCACCAACAGGTCTTTGCTGACTGAGACCGTGGCAAGAGCGGATCCCACCTGGGTGTCGGCAGTGGCAGCGCGGGCGGTCAAGCGCCAGGTGGTCAGGTTGTCGGGCCAGCGCACCTGCACCTGAGCCAGGCCATCGGCATCGGTGACCAGATCCGGGAACCAGGCGGCGGTATCGCGAAAGTCTTCCCGCACTTGGCCGGCCAGCTTGTCAGCACCGCCGGGATATTGCTGAGGGAAAGAGGTAGTGGTGGTAACTTGGTTGTACTGGCGCCCATAGAAGAAGCGGCGAATATCCGGGGTGAAGTCGGGTCGCAATAGGTAGAGGGCATTGTCCACAATCCCTAGGCCCACCTCGGCGCTCACCGGCTGCCCTTGGGCATCGCGGGTGCGGATTTGGATTTGGGCGGTCTCGCCCGGTCGATAGGTGGGTTTATCGGTTTGCAGCTCCACCTGCAAAAAGCGATCCAAGGGGGAGACCCGCAGCAGGGCCTCGCTTCGGTACAGCCGCCGCTCTGGGCCGATGGCAGTGGCAGTGACGTAGAGATTGGGACGATAGTCGCCGCGGATGGGCAGCCGCAGCGTGGCCGTATGCCCCTGGAGACGCAGCACCTGCACCTGGTGCAGCCGGGATCCCTCAATGCCCACCAGCACCGCCACATCCGGCAGCGGCGAGACTATCAGGATCTGGGCCTCCTCCCCCACCTGGTAGATCTGCCGATCCGCCACCACCTCCAGGCTGGGCAGGGATCCCCAACTTTGTAGGGGGCTGCCCGGCTCCACCACCCAGAGATAGTCCACCTCCTGCACCCGTTCGCGCCAGCGGTGCGGAGCACTTTGACGGCGGGGATCCCATGCCGTCAACCGCACCCGGTAGTCTCCCGGCTCCAGGTCGGCGGGCAGGTGGAGGTCGAGGCTGCCTTCCCCGTTGACAATCTGAAAAGGTTGCCGCAGCAGGGTATCTTGCCGTTGGTAGGTGCTGCTCTTGGGATCCCAGCGCCAGCGCTCCAGGCTCAACTCTCCGGTGGTGCTGACGGGGCGGCCATCGTAATCGCGGGCTTGCAGCCGGTAGGTGAGGGTATCCCCCGGAGCGGGCAGGTGGCGGTCGGCCTCGGCAAAGAGGGCAAATTCGCCAGCCGTGACCCAGGCCCGCGCCGTTCCGGTCACGGTGCGACGGCTGATATCGGTCACCTCCACCTCGATGCGCAACTGCTGCACCTCTTGGGGGCCCCAGTAGCTGTCTTCTTCCCAGTTGAGATCCTGCAGCAGGCGATCCAGGCGAAACTCCGCCCGCCCTTGGGCATCCGTCACCCCTTCTCCTTCCGCCACCAACTGGCCGTAGCCGCCGTAGTAGCCCTGCTCCTCTCCCAGGTCGTCGGCGAAATAGTCTTCCTCGGCAGAACGGGGCAACAGCCCATAGCGCAGGCTCCAGTCGGGGCTGCTGTAAACCCGGTAGCGGAGCTGGGCAGCGGCCACCGGCGCGCCGAAAAGATACTCGGCCTCCACCTGCACCTTCAGGGATCCCCCCCGCACCAGCCAAGGTCGGTCGGGCACCACCGCCACCTCAAACTCCGGCTTGCGGTAGGCTTCCACCTGAAAAGAGGTGTATTCGCGGCTGGATCCCTGAGGCCCTGACACCTGCCACTCCAGGCCGTAGCTGCCCAGGGACGCTTCTTCCGGCAGTTGAAACTCCCCATGGACACTGCCAAAAGCATTGGTGGCCAGGGTTTGTTCGCTCAACACATCCCCGTTGGGGGCCGTAAGGGTCAGTTGCACTGCTTGTCCTGGGGGGGGCGGCGTGAGGCGGGTTTGCTCTCGCACCAGGGCGCGGAAATAGACGGTTTGGCCAGGACGGTAGAGGGGACGATCCGTGTAGGCGTAGATCCGGTGGGGCTGGTTCCAGCCATAGGCATAGCTGCGGGACAAAGCCTGCAGGGTGTTGTCGGCGCTGCGGCCATAGACCACCAGGGAAGAACCCTCTCTCGCCGGCAGGCCAAAGCGGGCCAGCCCCTCTGCATCGGTGGTGGCCGTCAGGGGATCCCCCCACTCCCCGAAAACTTGGATCTGGATCCCGGCCAGGGGACGCAGCTCCCGCAGGTGCACCGCCTGCACCACCAACTGGCTGGCATCCTGCTTCTGGATGAGGCCGAGATCGCTCACCAAAAACCAATGGTCGGAACGGGGCAAGGGTGCAGCCGCATTCAGCGGCTCCCGGCCCTCCGCCTCCACCCAGTAGGCCCCCGGCGGCAGGATCCCCAGCTCCAAGGTTTGGGCTGTCCACCCCTCTCCCGCTCGTCGTGGCACCGGCTGCTGCCAACTGCGCACAAGCTCCCGCCGCAGGGTGGGATACAGAGCCGGATCCAAGGATCCATAGCCGGCATCCGCCAAATCTCGCAAGAGAGGGGATCCCTGCAGATCCGCCAGGGAAAAGCGATAGAGGCTAAGCTGCGCCGAGCCCAGGCTGGTGGCCCGCCACTGCAGCCGCGCCGGTTCTGCGGTCGTAAACACCTGGCTGGTGCTGTAGAGATAGAGACCGGGAGGCACAAGCTGAGGGCGCAAGGTGGGGATCCGAACCGTTGCCCCCTCCCGCACCAGAACGGATCCCTGGCTGCCCACCGTTTCCAGGCCGGATCCCTGCACCGTCACCTGGTATTCCCCAACAGGCAATCGATCCAAGCGATATTCGCCATCTGAGGCCAAGCTGGCGCTGCGCGTGACCGGGCCGGCGGCGATCACCCGGACGCTCTCCAGAGCTACCCCTGCCGGCAGCTCCACCCGTCCCGCCAGGGATCCCGTCGGCTGTTCGGAAAGCAGAACCGCCAGCCCTACCCCCAAAAACACCACCAGGGCCGCCAACCATCGCCTCAGCATGGGATCCCTCTCCTTTGTTGCTCCTACCCTGTGCCCTGGCCGCCCTGGGGGTTCAAGGGTCAGCCCAATCCACTACTTCACCAGCTCGAAGACGTTGAACATGGGCAGGTACATGGCCACGATAATGCAGCCCACCATACCGCCCAGGATCACGATCATCAACGGCTCCAGCAGGCTGGTGAGGGCGCGTACCGCCTCCTCCACCTCCAGCTCGTAGAAATCCGCCGTCTTCATCAGCATCGCGTCCAGCTCCCCTGTCTCTTCCCCCACGCTGATCATCTGAATGGCCATGACTGGGAAGACCTTGGCCTTGTCCAGAGCAGGGGCAATCTGCCCTCCCTCTGAGATGGATTGGCGGGCGGCGTCAATGGCGTTGGCCACCACCTGGTTGCCGGAGGTGTCGCGCACAATTTCCAAGGAAGTCAGCACCGGCACCCCGGAGCGGGTGAGAGCGCCAAAGGTGCGGCAGAAGCGAGCCACCGCCGACTTCTGGATCAGATCCCCGAAGATAGGGAGCTTGAGGGCCAGCGCGTCGATGGTCTCCTTGCCGGCAGGGGTGCGGTAAAAGCGCCGGAAAGCAAAATAGACGGCCCCTAGAAAGCCCACCAGCCCCAAGCTGTACTGGGGCGTGCGCAGGAACTTGCTGATGTTGATGAAAAACTGGGTAAAGGCGGGCAGCTCCCCACCCAAGTCGTTGTAGATGCTCTCAAACGTGGGCAAGATGAACAGCACCATGCCCAAGAAAATCAAGACAGCCAAGATCGTCACCACCACCGGGTAGGTCATGGCTGACTTGATCTGCTTCTGCAGGCGATCCATGTCCTCCAGCAGCTTGGCCAGGCGGTTGAGCACTTCGTCCAGCACGCCGCCCACCTCCCCCGCCTGCACCATGCTGCAGTAGAGGCCGTCGAAGGCGTCGGGATAAGGGCGGATGGAGTCGGAGAGGTTTTTCCCCGCCTCCACCTCCGCTCGGATAGCCCGCAGGTACTTTTTGAGTTTGGGGTTGCCGGTTTGCTCCTCCATGATGGTGAGAGAGCGCACCATCGACACGCCGGCGTTGATCAAGGCAGCGAACTGCCGGGAAAACACCGCCTTGTCGCGAATGTCGATGGATCCCAGCATTGAGAAATCGAAAGACGTATCCAAGGAGAAAAAGGGCTTTTCTTCCTGAATGTCCTCCTGTTTGGCGAAAATCCCATCTCGGCGCAGCCGTGCGCGGGCCTCGGTCAAGTTGTTGGCCACCACCGTCAGGCGTACCGGCTGACCGGCCTTTAACCCCCGAACCTTGTAGCGCGGCATGGCTGTACCCCCGGCTAGATCGCTCTAAATAACGAAATGGCTTTAAATGTTTCGCAGGTGCAAAAGAGAAGTCAGCCCAAACCTTGGGCAGATCAACAATCTCTCAGCTAGAGCTTAGCCACAAATCAAGTCAGCGGCTAGAGATCGGCAATGAACCCTCACCCCGGGATCCCAGCACTGCCTGGTGGCAACGAGGTTTAGCGACGGGTGGCAACTGCTGGTGGCCGCTGTTGCTGGGCAGCCGCGGCTGGCGAGGGCCCGGTAACGTTGCCCAAAAGCCGTTGCAACTCCTCGGGGCGAGAGGTCTTAGACATGGCCGTATCGAAGTCGATCTTGCCCTGTAGGTAAAGGTTAGCCAGATCTTGCTCCAGCGTTTTCATGCCCTGCTTGCCCCCCGTCTGGATAGCCGAGTAGATCTGGGCAGTTTTGCCCTCCCGAATCAGGTTGGCAATGGCCGGCGTCACCACCATGATTTCCTGCACCAGCACCCGTCCAGGCTCTCCTGGCTTGGGATTGAGGCGGCGGGCCAGAGTTTGGGAGAAGACGGCCTTGAGGGAGTTGGAGAGCTGCACGCGAATCTGCTGCTGCTGCTCGGGCGGAAACACATCCACCAAGCGATCCACCGTCTGGGCGGCAGAACTGGTGTGTACCGTGGCAAAGCAGAGGTGGCCCGTCTCGGCGGCGGTAATGGCCAACTGGATGGTCTCCAGATCCCGCATCTCCCCGATCAGGATCACATCCGGATCCTCCCGCATCGCTGCCCGCAGGGCATTGGCAAAACTCTTGGTGTCTTCCCCCAGTTGCCGCTGGTGGATGATGCTGCGAATGGGGGTGTAGATATACTCAATGGGATCCTCGATGGTGAGGATGTGCTCGGCCCGTTCGCGGTTGATCATGTCGATCATGGAAGCCAGCGTAGTCGATTTGCCAGATCCCGTTGGGCCGGTTACCAGCACCAAGCCCCGCGGCAGGCGAGCTGCTTCCTTACACACATCCGGCAGGCCCAGCTTGTCGATGTTGGGGATCTCAGAAGCCAGGGCCCGCATGGCGCAAGCATAGGTGCCGCGATCGCGGTAGACGTTCACGCGGAAGCGCCCGATCCCGCGCACCCCATAGGAGCAGTCCAATTCCCAGTTTTGCTCCAGCTGCTTGCGCTGGTTGTTGTTCAGCATGCTGAAGATCAACCGCTGCACCTCCTCTGCCGAGAGAGGCTCATGCTCTGTCGGCTCAAGGTGACCATTGATGCGGAAGTAGGGGGGCAAACCCGCCGAGATATGAATGTCGGAACCGCCCTTTTGGACGATTGCTTCCATGAGGTCTTCGATCATCAGTTGGGGCATAGGGTTGGGTTCTCCAAAGGCGAGTAGAACTGTCTATCAAAAGAGCCGCCGGCCAAAGCCATGTGAGAAAGGCAACTGTATAGGACTGTTATAGTCGGCACCCCAACATCGTCAAGTGCCAAGCCGACTTCCTAAAACTTCGGGGTCAGGCAATAGGGGCAGTCCATCCAGTCCACATGCAAGGCCGCGCCACAGTTGCGGCAGGTGCTGAGAGCCTTGGCACGGGCCTTCAGCTCGCTTTCCAGACCCTTGTCGGTGAGGGTCACCCGATCCACCTCCTCCAGCGTGGTGAGGCCCTGCTTCACCAGCATCAAACTGTAGGCCAGCAGGGTTTTCATGCCACTTTCCACCGCCGCTTCTTTGATCACCTCCGTGGGGGCCTCTTTGTTGATCAAGTCCGCAAGGCGGTCGTTCATGCGCATGAACTCGTATACCCCTACCCGACCTTTGTAGCCCACACCCCCACACTTCTCGCAGATGGGCTTGCCGGTGGCCTTGCGCTGCTCCACTTCTTTGGGGGAGAGCTTGTTGGCTTTGTAGAAGGTGAGCTGCTCGCCGTCGCCACTGAGGGTAAGGCCATAGCGGGCCAGCTCCTCCGGCGTGGGGTGGTAGGGGATCCGACATTCGGTACACACCCGGCGCATCAAGCGCTGGGCCAACACCCCCAGCAACGAGCTGGAGATCATAAATGGCTCGATCCCCATCTCCGTCAGACGGGCAATGGCGCCAGGGGCATCGTTGGTGTGCAGCGTGGTCAACACCAGGTGACCGGTAAGGGAAGCCTCGATGGCGGTTTTGGCCGTCTCGTGGTCGCGGGTTTCCCCCACCAGGATGACATCCGGGTCTTGCCGCAAGAAGGCCCGCAGGATCATGGCAAAGTCCATGCCCTTTTCTCGGATCACCTGCACCTGAGTGATCCCCGGCAGCGAGTATTCAATGGGATCCTCGGCAGTGCTGATGTTGATGCCCGGATCGTTCACCTCCGCCAGGGCCGAGTAGAGGGTGGTGGTTTTCCCGGATCCCGTTGGCCCGGTCACCAAGATTAGGCCAAAGGGTCGCCTGACAATCTCCTTGAAGCTTTCCAAGGTCTCTGGGTCGGTGATCAGCTTGTCCAGCCCCAGTTGGGTGGCGGAGTTGTCCAGAACCCGCAGCACGATCTTTTCCCCATAGCGGGAGGGCAGGGTGCTGACCCGAAAGTCCACCTTGCGCCCCTTGAAGACCCGCCGAATCCGCCCATCCTGGGGCATGCGCCGCTCGGCAATGTTCAAATTGGACATGATTTTGAAGCGAGCGGTGAGGGCAGGGACGATCTTCTTGGGAAAGTTTTCAAAAGCCTGCCGCAACACCCCATCTTTGCGGAAGCGGATGCGCAGGTATTCTTCTTGTGGCTCGATGTGGATGTCGGACGCCCCATCCTGCAGGGCCTTGACCAGGATCTGGTTGGACAGTTTAATAATCGGGGCATCATCTGCCGATTTGACCTGCTGCTCCAGGGATCCCTCGCTGGCCTCATCGGCAGCCACATCCTCAATAGCATCCAGATCGATTTCGGCAGTGTTGACCACCACCTCTTCTTCCTGTTGGGCAGCAGCCGCGTCGTTGATCCCCTTGATGGCCAGCAGCTCCGCCTGCGCATCCATGTAGCGGTTGATCAGGGTCTCGAAATCCCGCTGGGTGAAGACCCGCCGCTGCAGCTTCAGCCCCTGGATGCGGAAGCGCCGTTGAATGTCGTCCAGTGCCTGCAGGTTGTCTGGCTTGACCATCGCCACCGTCACCTGATTGTCTCGACGGCGAATGGGCAAGAACTTGTAGCGGTTGCAGATGTCGAGGGGCAAGATCGAGTCGATCAGCCCAATCATCTCGGAGATCTCCACCGGCTCCAGGTCGACATCCAGGGAGGGGATCCCGTAGATGATTTTCAGTTCAAAGAGCTGCTGCCGTTTGTAAGCCCGCTCCAGGTCAGGGGTGATCTCTTTGCCCACGATATCCTTGACCACCAGAGCCAGGGCCTTGCTGTTGCCCTCTCGATCCGCTTTGAGGGCGTTTTGGATGTCCTGGATTTGCTTATCGTCGGCAAAGCCCAGCTCCTTTAACTTGCGGCCAAAGGGGGTAATGCTGACGTTGGCGATGGCCAGAGCTTTGCTGGCAGCGCCGGCGCGGCGCGAGGTAAAGGGAGGGGAAGGAAGATCGCTCATGCTGGCGGGTCACCCACAATGCCTCTATTTCACTGCACTTGGCTGCTAAGGGTCAACGGTAAAGATACATAAGTCTGGACTTCCCAGAGGCCGCCAACCCTGGGCTTACTATGCCCCAACTCGGCTCAAATCTCGCATTCACATCCATCTCGTCCCCTAAGCCTCGCAGACCAGCGCTTGCGACCGCTGGGTCAAGTAAAGATTTTCGCCGTAATCGACAGGGCAGTCGATGAGGGTGGGCACCGGCTGCTCGAGGGCCTGCTTCAGGATGGGGATCAGGTCGGCAGCCTTTTCGACGCGGTAGCCCTTGAGGCCCATGCTCTCCGCCAGCTTGACGAAGTCTGGATTGCCGAACTTGACGAAAGCAGCCTCGTTGTATTGATTGTGTTGCTTCCACTCGATCAGCCCATAGCCGCCATCGTTGAAGATGAGAGTTACAAAGGGAGTGCCCACCCTGAGGGCAGTTTCCAGCTCTTGGCAGTTCATCATGAACCCTCCATCTCCGGTTACGGCCACGATGCGCCGGTCGGGATGCACCAATTTGGCGGCCAAGGCCCCCGGAATGGCGATGCCCATGGCGGCAAAGCCGTTGGAGATGAGACAGGTGTTGGGTTTGTCACAGTGGTAGAGGCGGGCCATCCACATCTTGTGGGCACCGACATCGGAGATGACGATGTCTTCGGGTTCCAGGACTTGGCGCAGGTCGTAGATCAGCTTTTGGGGCTTGATCGGGTAGCTCTGATCCTGGGCATAGCAGGTGTACTCGCGGACGATGTTCTGCCGCAGGCTGAGGCCATAGGGATCCGGCTTGCCCGTGCGATCGCAGCGGCGCAGGATCTCCATCAGGGAGTCGGAAATGTCTCCCACCACCTCCACTTGCGGAATGTAGCTGCTGTCGATTTCTGCGGGCAGGGCGGCGATGTGAACGATGGGGATGGTGCCGTCGGGGTTCCATTTCTTGGGAGAGTACTCGATGAGGTCGTAGCCGACGGCGATCAACAGATCGGTGCGGTCGAAGCCACAACTGATCAGATCCCGCTGTTGCAGGCCAACGGCCCACAAGGACAAGGGATGGGTGTAGGGGATCACCCCTTTGCCCATGAAGGTATTGGCGACGGGAATATTCAGGCGGGTGGCAAATTCGGTGAGGGCGTTGCTGGCTTGGGCGCGAATGGCTCCATTGCCGGCCAAAATCAAGGGGTTGCGGGCGCGGGAGATCAGGGACGCCGCTTCGTTCAGGCTTTGATAGGAGGCGTAGGTTTTGTCCAGGCGATCTCTCCTCAAGGGAGTGCCGCTGGCTTCCATGGCGGCGATGTTTTCCGGCAAGTCGATGTGGACGGCCCCGGGCTTCTCGGTTTGGGCCAATTTGAAAGCCTTGCGCACGATCTCCGGGGTGATGCTGGGGCGGACGATCTGGGCATTCCACTTGGTGACGGGGGCAAACATGGCCACCAAATCCAGGTATTGATGGGATTCGATGTGCATGCGGTCGGTGCCCACTTGGCCGGTGATGGCCACTAGGGGTGCTCCATCCAGGTTGGCATCGGCAACTCCGGTCATCAGGTTGGTGGCGCCCGGCCCCAAGGTGGAGAGACACACCCCCGCTCTGCCCGTCAGCCGGCCATAGACATCGGCCATGAAGGCGGCCCCCTGTTCGTGGCGGGTGGTGATAAACCGAATCGAGGAGCGGCGCAGGGCTTGCAGGACTTCCAGGTTTTCTTCGCCAGGAACGCCGAAGATGTACTGCACCCCCTCATTTTCCAGGCAGCGAACCAGCAGTTCGGCGGTATTCATGGTGGCAAGGGTATGGAGAACGGTGGATCTGGATCCCACCATAGACGGCGGACGGGGCAAGGGATAACTTGTTTTCTGGGCTTGGGGACGGGGGCAGGCTGGGCTGGGAACCAAGCTAAGCTCAAAGGGGCGGCCCAGGCCCAATTGCCCCTCCAAGCTTCCTCTTCTGGAGATGCCCATGCGGCTCTACGTCGAACCTTTCACCGTTCACAAGCGCTACGCCTTGACCATCAGCCGAGGTACCCACAGCGATACAACCTTGGCTTGGGTGCGAATTGAGGAGGAGGGAGTTGAAGGGTGGGGAGAGGCTTGCCCTTTTTCGGTGAGCGACGACTACCACCAGTCTCTGGACGACATCCTGATGGGCTTGGACGTGGCCAAAGGGATCCTGCGCCGCCATTCCCCCTGGGAGCGACAGCCAATCGAGGCAGAACTGCTGCGGGCCGGGATCCCTTCGGCAGCGCGGGCAGCGGTGGATATGGCCCTGCACGATTGGATGGGCAAACGGCTGGGGAGGCCCCTGTGGCAGTTGTGGGGGCTGGATCGCTCCCGCATTCCGCCCACGACGATGACGATCGGCATCTCCACCCCGCAGGCGGCCCGCCAGCGCGCCTTGGCCTGGATGGAACAGACCCAAGCGCGGGCCTT
Organism: Thermostichus sp. MS-CIW-26; assembly: GCF_054059115.1. NCBI lineage: Bacteria > Bacillati > Cyanobacteriota > Cyanophyceae > Thermostichales > Thermostichaceae > Thermostichus > Thermostichus sp. MS-CIW-26. Next base: position 59,994 of record NZ_JBSSBV010000007.1, on the reverse strand, counting down.
TAAGATCAAGCTGGGCAGCGGCTCAGGACTGATGGCGGATCAAAACATGCTGATTGCTGTACAAGAGGTGATCCCGCTGGGATCCCTGATTACAGTGGATGCCAACGGCGCTTGGACGGTGGAGCAAACCCTGAGCATGAGCAACTGGCTGGCGGGGCAAGGGGTGAGCTACCTGGAGCAGCCTTTGGAGAGGGGGCAGGAAGCGAAGCTGATCACCCTCTGGCACGAGTCGAAGCTGCCCATTTTTGTGGATGAGAGCTGTATGGACAGCCGCGATATCCCCCCTCTGGTGGATCGCGTCCACGGGATCAACATTAAGCTGATGAAGTGCGGAGGCCTCAGCGAAGCCTGGCGCATGATCCACACCGCCAAAGCCCACGGCCTGCAGGTGATGTTGGGCTGCTACAGCAACACAGCTCTGGGGAATACAGCGGCAGCCCACTTGGCTCCCCTGGTGGATTACCTGGACTTGGATAGCCACCTCAACCTCATCGACGATCCCTTTGCCGGGGCCATCCTGCAGGACGGCTGCCTGCTCCCCACCGACCGACCGGGTTTGGGGGTAGAGCTGCGGGAGGAATAATGGGAAGGCCGGAATCCCTGTCCAGCGAAAGTCGCGTGGCCATCCTGCTCCACGGGGGGTTGCTGGGGGAGCATGGGAAAACGGGGCTGGGGCTGCTGCGCTACGGCTCTTTCCCGGTGGTGGCGGTGATCGACCGGGAGCAGGCGGGGGGATCCCTGGCCCATCTGACCGGAATTGCCAAAGACATTCCCATCGTGGCCTCGGTGGAGGAGGCGCTGGCCCACCGGCCTGAAGTTCTGGTGATTGGGATTGCCCCTTCAGGGGGGCAGTTGCCGCCAGCATGGCGGGAGGAGTTGGGCCTGGCCCTGCGAGCTGGCCTATCTCTGGTGAATGGGCTGCACACGCCTTTGGCCGAGGATCCCCAGTTTCGGCAGTGGTTGCATCCGGGGGCCTGGATCTGGGATATTCGCCGCGAGCCCCCCAACCTGTCGGTGGGGAAAGCCCTGGCCCGCACCCTGCCCTGTAAACGGGTGTTGACGGTGGGCACCGACATGAGCGTGGGCAAAATGTCCACCAGCCTAGAGCTGCACCGGGCCAGCCTGAGGCGGGGCCTGCGCTCCCGCTTTTTGGCCACCGGGCAAACTGGGATCCTGATCGGCGGCGAGGGGATCCCTTTGGATGCGGTGCGGGTGGACTATGCCAGTGGGGCGGTGGAGCAACTGATCATGCGCTATGGCTCTGACCACGACATTCTGCACCTGGAAGGTCAGGGATCCCTGCTCAACCCCGCCTCTACGGCCACCTTGCCTCTGTTGCGTGGATCCCAGCCCACCCACCTTATCCTGGTACACCGCGCCGGCCAGACCCACATCAAGGGGATAGACTACGTGCCCATCTCGCCCTTACCCAAGGTGATTGAGCTGTATGAGCAGGTGGCAGCGGCTGCCGGGGCTTTTGCCCCCGCGCCCGTGGTGGGGGTTGCCCTCAATACCTTCGGCTGGGAGGAAGAAGCAGCCCTAGAGCAGATCCGCCGGGTGGAAGCCGAGACCGGACGGCCCTGTACGGATGTGGTGCGTTTTGGGGCGGATCCCTTGTTGGAGGCAATTTTGGCGGCAGGATAACTCAGTTTGCAGACAGCGGATCCACTCCCATTGTCCATCTGGGAAAAACTCATCATCTTCAACAGGTGAGCGATTCAGATGGTTCCCGGTGCCGTTGTCTTCTCTGAGATGCGATCTCCTCAGCCAGGTATTCTCGATCCAAGTCGCTCCCATTGGCCGGGGGCCAGGAACTGGGCTTGCTCCGTGTTCAGAGAAGAGCATGACTCTAGTCAATAATAAGCTCAACTATACTGAAAATAATGTATAATATGTTCAGTACGGATTACTACCAGTTGATCTTTCTGTTTACTTTCGAGTCTGCCAACATGGTAGCCAAAGCAAAGCAGAAAATTGGTAGTAAGACGACACGGAAACTGCGCTTTGGGTATTCTACTCAAAGCTTTGCGGGATACCGCCATTCTGTTTGGAAACAAACAGAATGCCATCGCTGCATAGTTGAACAGTGATGTTCAGCAGTGTTCAGCGTAAATGTATCAGGCCTTCAATCTTCGGAAAGTAAGCCGATGGGTACACCTGCACAGCCAAGATGGGATCCTAGATTCACAGTCTTCCCCAGAACTCCAGATGACAACTCCCCCCGAAAAGCCTGATCCCAAAATGAAATCGGGATCCCTGCCCTCTGCCCTGCGATCCGGGCTGAGCATTGCCCTGTTCCTGTTTTTGCTGGTGTTGGTTTCCTACTTGAGTCTTAACTTTCTGCTGGCCTTGGTGGACAAGCTCAGGTGACCACTCCGTAAACCGATCCCCCGGCGTCACCCCGTTGCTGCTGTCCCGGATTTGCCAATGGCCCTTTGTCGCCAAGGGCAGGAAAGATACACTGGATTTACAGGACTTAACACCTTCTCTCAGTTGCCCCCTTGCCACCATGAGCCCCCTCTTTTGGTTGAGGCTGCCCTCTTTCTCCTGGCCTTCGCCGGGATCCCTTAAGCTTTATTCCAGATCCTACTCTGGATCTCAACCAGGGCCGACCCTAGCCTGCCGGGATCCTTCCTGGAAGCGTTGGCTGCGCTATCTTTATCTGCGCCTGTTGCGGCTGCAATCGTCGCCAAAAGAAATTGCCCGTGGCTTGGCGGTAGGGGTTTTTGCCGGCTGTTTCCCCATCTTCGGCTTTCAAACGTTGGCCGCTCTGGTGTTGGCTGTTCCGTTTCGGGGCAACAAGCTGGCGGCGGCGGCAGGGACCTGGGTGAGTAATCCCTTCACCTATGTGCCCATCTATGCGTTTAACTACCAGGTGGGAGAATGGCTACTGGGATCCCGAACTGTCCTTCCCACCACAGAGCTGGTGGCGGCCACCTGGCAAAACTGGATGCAGTGGGGCTTGGAGATGTCGGGCACGCTGTTTGTCGGCTGTGCGTTTGTCGGTTTTTGGGGATCCCTCGTCAGCTATTTTCTGGGGCTGTGGTTGGTGCAGCGGATTCGTCGGCGGCAGAAAATGGCCGGCAGGGGTCTGTGAATGGGCGCAAGGCGATTCAGAATCCCAACTGAGAACCCAATCCTGGACAGTCTGCAGGTGCAGAGATCCATCCGTTTTCACAGAGCTTTTCACAGATAAGGTCTCATGATGGAAGACATGCGAGCGTTGTTGACAGACCTCAGCCGTCGCTCTCAGCGATGGGGGGAGCAGTTGGGATCCGCTTTGCAGACGGGTATGAACCAGCTCACGCAAGCCCCTCAGCCCATTGTGTTGCTCTCTTCGCGGGAACTGGAGAAAATGCGGCGGGCTTGTCGCCTGGCGGCAGATCTGCTCAAGCACTTGGAGCCGATGGTGCAGCCAGGGGTCACCACCCAAGAGCTCAACGACGAGGCCGAGCGATGGACGCGGGCGCATGGGGCCAGAAGCGCCCCTTTGGGCTACCATGGCTTTCCCAAGTCCATCTGCACCAGCGTCAACCACGTGGTCTGCCACGGCATTCCCAGCCCCAAGCAGATCCTGCGAGAAGGCGACATCATCAACATCGATGTCACCCCGGTTTTGGATGGCTACCACGGCGATACGTCCAAAACCTTCTTTGTCGGACAGCCTTCTGAGCGGGCGCGGCGCTTGGTGGAGGTGACCGAAGAATGTCTGCGGCGGGGCATTGCTGCCGTCAAGCCGGGGGGGAGAGTCGGCGACATTGGCGCTGCCATCCAAGAATATGCCGAGGCCCAGGGCTACAGCGTGGTGCGCGATTTTGTCGGGCATGGGGTGGGACGGCAATTCCACACTGCTCCCCAGATCCCCCACTACGGCGAACGGGGAAAAGGGGAGAAACTCCGCCCCGGCATGGTGTTCACCATCGAGCCGATGATCAACGAGGGCACCTGGGAGGTGAAGGTGCTCTCCGACGGGTGGACGGCGGTCACTTTGGATGGCAAGCTCTCGGCCCAATTTGAACATACGGTCGCCGTTACCGAAACCGGTGTAGAGATCTTGACCCTGCCTTCCCAAAGCCCCTGAGCCGATCATGAACAGCGCCCCCGCTCTCCGCCTGCGCCTCTCCTCCGAGAACCTGCTGCTGCTGCTGGCGGCGGCAGTGGGGTTGGCCACGGGGCTGTTGGTGGTTGGATTTCGCTACTTGATTGGCTGGTGGCGCTATCTGCTGCAGGACACCCTCGTGGATGGCCTCGGCAGGGCTGCAGAACACTATGGCCTGTGGCTGCTGGGATCCTGGCCGCTGGCTTTGGCGCCGGTGTTGGGGGGCCTGCTGATCGGCGCTTTGGGGGCAGTTGTGCCCTTTCCCAACTTGAGCCTCTCCAGCTTGGTGAGTCCTGCTCGTCCTTTGGCACTTCAGCCCTGGTGGATCCCGCTCAAGCTCTTGGCGGCTGCCATCTCGTTGGGCGCGGGAGCTTCCCTTGGCCCTGAGGCCCCCAGTGTGGAAAGTGGCGCTTTGCTGGGATCCCTGCTGGGGCAAAACCTACGCCTCTCGCGGGAGCGGGTGCAACTGTTGATGGCTGCCGGAGCAGCGGCTGGCCTGGCGGCAGGGTTTAACGCGCCCATTGCCGGGGTGTTTTTGGCGCTGGAGCTGGCTTTGGCCCGCACCTTCACCACTTCTGCTGTCAGTGTGGTGGTGTTGGCGGCGGTGGTCTCCGCCTTGATCGCCCAGGTGGGGTTGGGGGCACAACCCGCTTTTCTTTTGCCCACCATCACCCAGCCGGCTTTTGTCTTGCCGGACTACGAGATCCACAGCTTGCTGGAGGTACCTCTGTATCTCGGCTTGGGCTTTTTGGCCAGCCTGGTTTCTATGGCCTTCAGCTACACCCTGGAGTGGGGCAAGCACCTGTTCAACAGTGGCCCCCTGGCGGCTTGGCCGGCTTGGAGCAAGCCCATTTTGGGGGGCGGGATCCTGGGCTGCGCGGGCTTGGGGATCCCATTGGCGTTGGGGGTGGGCTATGAAACCATTGAGTCGATTCTGCAGGCCGTTCCCTTTTCTCTTGGCCATCTGGGCCTGCTCCTATTGGGCAAGCTGTTGCTGAGCGCTTTGAGCCTGGGCAGCGGCTTTGTGGGGGGAACCTTTGCCCCGGCTTTGTTCATGGGGGCAGTGCTGGGGGCAGGCTACGGTCAGGTGCTATCTCAAGCTTTGCCCTTGATTGCCTTGTCTCCCCCTGCTGCCTACGCCATGGTGGGCATGGCGGCGGTGTTGGCGGCCAGCGTGCGGGCTCCGCTAACGGCCATCTTGCTGCTGTTTGAGATGACGCGGGACTATCACATTGCGCTGCCGGTGATGGCGGCAGTGGGTTTGAGCATCTGGCTGACGGAGCAGTTGCATTCGCCGGCCATCTACCCTTCCGCCCGTCGCTATCGCCACGCAACGCTTGACGGAGTCCTTGGGCAGGAGCCTAGAGAGCTGACGGTGCAAGAGGTGATGGTGCCCCCATCTCTTTTGCTTCGGCAAGACACACCGCTGCGAGAAGCTCTGGAGAGTTTGCTGCAGCAAAAGTGCCATAGCGCGTTGGTGGTGGACGGACAGGAGCGGCTGCGGGGCATTCTCACCCTGGAAGATCTGGAGCGGGCCTTGGCCCATAAGGAGGCGGCGGAGTTGGCGGAGCTAACCGTACAGGAGGTCAGCCAATCCCCAGTTCTCACCACCTTCCCCGATGAGGCGGTGGCAGTGGCAGCCGAGCCGATGTACGAATACGATTTGCGCCAATTGCCAGTGGTCTCGCGGGAAGACCCGGAGCAGATCGTCGGCCTGTTGGATCGAGAGCGGGTGCTGCTCTCCCAAGAGATTCAATCGGTGCGGCAAGCCCTGGAGCCGGAAGTTCCCCCAGCAGAGCGAAATGTCGGCAGGAACGGACAAGAGGGGATCCCAGATGCTTCTACTGCGCCCGCAGAATAGAGCCCTGCTGTCGGGATCAACGCTGCCGCCCAGAGGGGCAGGTGGGACGCAGCGGGCAGCGGCCACATTCGGGCATACGGGCCTTGCAAATGCGCTTGCCCAGCCGGACAAAGTTGACGTGCAGGGAATAGGCTTTGCCTCTGGGGATCTGAGGGGAAAGCTGAGCAAAAGTGTCGTCGGGATGTTTGGCCCGCACCAAGCCCAGACGGTTGGCCACTCGATGCACGTGGGTATCCACCGGGCAGAGATCCCGACCCAGGCCGAACAACAACACACAGGTGGCGGTCTTCAGCCCCACCCCTTTTAACGAGAGCAGAAAGTCGAGGGCGCCGGCGTCGTCTAGCTCTCTTAGAAAGTCCAGACTCAGGGATCCCTGTCGTTCTTGAATGGCGGCCAGGATCTCCTGAATGCGGGCTGCCTTGAGGTGGGCTAAGCCGCCGGAGCGGATCACCTGGGCCAGATCTGCCGGGTCGGCGGCCAAGACCGCTTCCCAAGAGGGAAAGGTGGCTTTGAGGGCGCGGAAGGCACGGCTGCTGTTGGTGTCAGTGGTGTTCTGGGAAAGGATCGTGCCCACCAACTCGTCCAGGAGATCCGGGCGGGGGGAAAGGCCATCGGGAGCCCGCTGGGGGATCCCGAAGCACTGCTCTAGCCGCATCAACAGCGATTCCATCCTGTCAGCGGGCGGGAGTTCCGCCAGCAGGGTTGGGGACTCCGCCGCTTTGGCGGGCACAGGCGGGCGTTGGGAAAGGCTGTCCAATCTTGGCTGTACCACGGCTTAACGGGCAGAACTCTGGCGGATCTCCTGCAACAGGCGGGCAAGAACCTTGCTGGCATTGGGAGGAGCTGCGGCCTGCAAGCGAGCGGCCATTTGGGCAACCACCTGCGGCTGGGCCAACCAGGTCAACACCGTTTGCCGCAGCAAGTCCAGATTCTCTTCGGATTCTCGCATGACCACCCCCCCACCGCGCCCCACAAAGGCCAGAGCATTCTGATACTGATGATCCTCAGCGGCAAAGGGATAGGGGATCAAAATGGCTGGGGTGGCGGTGGTCAGCAACTCCGCCAGGCTCATGGCCCCGGCGCGGCTAATGGCAAAGTTGGCCCGCTGCAACAAGGCAGCTACATCTCGACGGAAAGGAAAGGGCCGGTAGCGGGGATGGCTGGGGATCCTGGCTTCCGGATCTTGAGCTTCGCTGCCGCCGGTCAAATGCACAATCCAGGCCCCCGCCTCCAACCAAGCTGGGGCACAGGTGGCCACCATGCGGTTGAGGCCCCGCGCCCCTTGGCTGCCCCCCATGACCACAATGAGGGGATCCCCGTCGGGAATGGGGAGGTCGGCAGGGAAAGGCTGGGGCGTGTAGAACTCGGCCCGCACTGGCGTGCCCACCACTTGGGCGGCCACCCCTGGCAAATGCTCTGCCGTCTCCGCCATGCCCAGCGCCACCACCTGACAAAATCTCCCCAGCCAACGGGTCACTTTGCCCGGGATCCGATTGGACTCGTGCAGCAACACCGGCACCCCCAGCGAACGGGCGGCCAAAATGGCCGGAGCGGCAATGTACCCACCGGTGGTCAGGACAATATCAAACCGTCCCGACATAAGGAGTCGGCGCACTTGTAGGGTCGCACGGGCCAGTTGGGCCAAGGCCTGCAGCCTGTGGAGAGGGGATCCCTGCCAGCCCGACATGACGACCCGGTGCAAGGGATACCGCTCCCGCACCAGCTTCCCTTCCATCCGATCCGGCACCCCCAGCCATTCGATCTGCCAGTCGGGCAACTGCTCGGCAATAGCCAAAGCCGGAAAAATGTGGCCACCAGTGCCACTGGCAGCAACCAGCAGCCGCGGGCGTGAAGCTGGATCCTTGGCGCGTATATCCACCCGTGTGCCGATTAGGGATCCCTGAGACCTTCAGGAGTTGTTGGAGCTGACATAGCGCAAGAGGGTGCCCCGTTGCCCCAGAATAAACCCTTGCTCGGGGCCGAAAAACTCAATGCTGTAGAAGTTGGCGGGGATGTTGCTGAGTTTCTTGGCCTGTTCCCAGGTTTTGCCACCATCAGGGCTGTGGATCAGGGTAGCGCCACCCCCCACCACCCACAGGTCGTGGTCGTTCTGGTAGGCGGCATTGAGGTAGCCAAAGCTGAGGGCCCGCCCTGGACGCAGCGGCGACGACCACTGGCCGGAGGTGAAGTCATCGGTAAAGGCGATCTCCGCCCCTTGGTTCAATTTCCAAGCGCTGCCGTGGGGGCCAAAGCCCATGTTTTGAATGCGGCGGGAGCTTTCCCGCGGGTAGGGCTTCCAGGTGCGACTTTCAGGAGTGTACAGAAAGTAGAAGCTGCCCCGCGACGACACCGCCAGATATTCGCCTTCAGGGCCGCGGGCAATGTTTTTGATGGCCCCAATCGGCTCATCCACTTGGGCATGCCAGGTCTGACCGCCATCTTCGGTGCGGTAGATGGCCCCCACATTGGTCACCATTTCGGCGGCGCCAGGGCCCAGAGCCTGGATCAAGAGCGGCTCCCCTGGCAGTTGGTTGTTGAGGCGGATGGAAGTCCAGTCGGATCCCTCGTTTAGGGTGTGGAGGAGGATCTTCGGCTGCCCGGCCACCCAGCCTTCTGCCCCAGCAAAGCTAATGGAGGCCAGGTAGGCTTCCGGCTCCAGACCCGGCAGCTCCCGCACCTGCCAGTGCAGACCCCCATCGCGGGATTCCAGCAGCGTCGCCTTGTCTCCCACCAACCAGCCATGGGAAGGAGTGGTGCCGGTGAAGGCAATGTCCAGCAGAATGTTCTGGGTGGGCACTTCCACCTGCTGCCAGGGGACCACCCGCATGTTGGGCATCCCCGCCGCCATCAGCAGCACCGAGACAGCAACCAGCAGCACCAGCCTCAGGGGTTTGAACATCTTGACCCTCACTCGACGAAATAAAAACTCATCAAAAATAAAAATCCCAGCGCCAATCCCAAAAAGATCAGCAGGTTCTTTTGGGCAGGGGTCATCACATTCACCCCCAGGCCGTAGCGCAAGTTCTCTTGAAAACCGGAAGGCTTGCCCTTGGCACCCACTGCTTGGAACAAGCGCTTGTCGGCTCGGCACACCGGACATTTCCAATCGGCTGGCAATTCCTCAAACGGCACGCCCGCCGGGATCCGATTGAGCTGATCCCCCTTGGCCGGTTCGTAAACATAGCCACAAGAACGACATTCGTAGCGCTGCATCCGCAGGGGATCGCTGAGCTGCGCATCGGTTTCATCTTCTGGCAACTCAATGAGCCTCGGTGTCTTGGGAGAACGGGGTTGAACACCGGGATCCGGTTGCGAGCCATTCATGGTCAGGGAGCCATCCGCATCGTCGATCCTATTATGAGAGGAATTGTTACAAAAATCTACTCAGACCCTTTCTTGTTGCTCAGGGGGATCCCGCGCCAGCTCAGAGTGATGGGCAGATTCCGCTGCTCTTGGAGAGGCTGATCTGGTGGACACAGGGATCCACCAGGGGGATCCTATGTTATGTTTTGGCTATCCTGCCCTCAGTGTTGTGCAAGCGGGTGCCTTTCATGACCACGCCCCCTCGCCGACCAGCCCTCAATCACGTGCTCATCGTCAAGGATCGTCATGGGCCAAAAGCCTACTGGTTGACGGCTGAGCTCTACTCCTTAGGCCGGGATCCACGCAACAGCATTCGCATCGACTCCCAGTACGCCTCTCGCTACCACGCCATTTTGGTCAAAACAGAATCCCCCTCTTCTCCCGATGGGTTCACTTACCAAATCATCGACGGAGACATTCAGGGCACCCCCAGCACCAACGGCCTTTACGTGCGTGGGCAACGGGTGGAATTTCGGGATCTGGAGGACGGGGACGAAATTCAGTTTGGCAACGATGCCACTGCTACCTACTCGCTGCAGAACAAAGATCTGGATGAAATTCTGGCTACCTTTGAAAACACCCAGATCGTTGGGCTGTAGGAAGCTGCCTTCCCTGTTGGGTCTTGGCCTGTCCCGTCTGCATGCTGGTTGAAGGGTTAACCGGCGCTTGGAGAGGGGATCCCGTCGCCGTATTTTCGGGATCGCTTGCTGGTAAACTGTGTCATACGAAAAAACAAAGCTGGGATCCCTGCTGTTTTATTGGGCTTTCTGCTTGCGGGATCCCTTCCTTCTGCTGTCTTTAAGGGAGGATCTCATCTTGCGCCCCATCCTCATTGCCGGCAACTGGAAAATGCACAAGACTCAGGCTGAGGCTCGCGAGTTTCTGCGAGAGTTGGGCCTGGCCCTACAATCATCGCCGTCAGGGTCAGCATCCCAGCGGCAGATCATCCTATGTGTGCCCTTTACAAACCTAGCGGTGGTGGCAGAGCAAAGCTGCGGATCCGACATAGCCGTGGGAGCACAAAACCTACATTGGGAGGATCAGGGGGCCTTTACCGGGGAAATTTCCGGCCCCATGCTGGCGGAATTGGGGGTGCGCTATGTCATCGTCGGCCACAGCGAACGGCGGCAGTACTTCGGCGAGACGGACGAAACCGTCAATCGGCGTTTGGCAGCCGCCCAGCGGCACGGGCTCACCCCCATCCTTTGTGTGGGAGAAAGCCAGCAGCAGCGGGAGCAAGGCTTGACCGAGTCTTGGATTGTGGGGCAGTTGGATCGCGCCTTGCCGGGGATCGATCTGGGGAACTTGGTGATTGCCTATGAGCCAATTTGGGCCATCGGCACCGGCCAGACTTGTGCAGCTCAAGAGGCCAACCGGGTCATCGGCTTGATCCGGCAACACCTGGGCAATACCCAACTGCCCATTTTGTATGGCGGCTCGGTGAAGGCCGGCAACATCGATGAGCTGATGGCCCAGCCTGAGATCGACGGCGTGTTGGTGGGAGGGGCCAGCCTAGACCCCCAAGAGTTTGCCCGCATCGTCAACTTTCAGCTTACTAGCGCAGGAGCCCCGCACTGTACCCGTAGGGTCAGTGCCGGGAGGAATGCGCTTTGATGAAGTACAATGAACTTATGAGCCAAGTCCTGACCATATCCTGCAAGCTCAAGGTGTCCCAGTCGCAAGCCGCTAAATTGGACGCGACGATGGATGCCTTTGTGCAGGCACTGAACTGGGTCAACCAGAACACGCCGGAGAAGATCGTTAATGCGGTCAAACTGCAATCCCTTTGCTACTACGAGATTCGAGCCCGATTCGGCTTGTCTAGCAACTTGGCCCAACAGGTCTGCAGGCGGGTGGCCGGCGCCCGCAAAGTGGCGAGACAGCGCAACCGTCCAGTTAAAGAGTTCAAGCGTAGGTTCGTTACCTACGACGCACGCATCTTCTCGTTCCGTCAAAAAGACTGGACGGTGTCGCTGACCACGGTGGAAGGGAGAGAACGCTTTGAACTGGCCATTGGCAACTACCAGCGTGGGATGCTGGCTGGTTCCAACCCCAAATCTGTCACCCTGGTCAAGCGCAAAGATGGCTCCTACTACATCCAGATTTGTGTAGAGGAAAAGCCACCCAAGCAACAAGATACCGACAAGGTGATCGGGGTGGACTTGGGGAGGACAGATATTGCCCATACGTCAGACGGGGACAACTGGAATGGACAGCAGTTGAACAGAGTCCGCGACCACTACTCCCGGTTGAGGGCGGTACTCCAACGCAAAGCCAGTAAGGGCACACGCAGTTCGCGGCGCAGATGCAGAGAACTGTTGCAACGGCTGTCTGGCAAGGAGAGACGCTTTCAAATGTGGGTCAATCATCGCATCTCCAAAGCTATTGTCTCTAGGGCAAAGACCACAAACAGCGCTATTGCTCTGGAAGACTTGACAGGGATCCGGGAAAGGGTCAATCAACAGCCACGCAGCAAGACAGAGCGTAGGCGGGCAAATAGTTGGGCGTTTTATCAACTCCGTCAATTTTTGGAGTACAAGGCTCTGCGTGCGGGGGTTGCTCTGATTCTTGTTCCGCCTGCCTACACGTCACAGACCTGCCACCGGTGTTTGCACATTCATCCCGACCCTGCGCAATCCTATCGCAGTGGAAAGAAGTTTAAGTGTGGACACTGTGGATGGGAAGGGGATGCGGATTTGAATGGTGCGAATGTGATTGCGCTCTTGGGGGCTGCTGTAAACCAGCCTAGAGGTTCGGGCCTGTTTTGTTCTCTGGTAGAGCAGAGCAGGCTCAGGGCTACTGAAAGCCCGCCCCGTACCGCTTAGCGGTCGGAGTCGGGTAGTTTACGCCCTAGCTCCCGCCTAGGCCGCTAGCGGGATTGTCCCCACAGCAGGGCTACCGGGAAGGATTTCAAGACAACGCCCACCGGCAAGGTTTCGCCGGCAGGGATCCTTTCCTGGGTTAGCCCATTCACCCAGTCCAGCCGCTTCCAGCGCGGCAGATGAATTTCGGTATCTGCCCAAACGGATTCTCCCAGAGGATCTTGGGTTTCGTCGATCAACTTTGTTAAAAAACGCGGCACTACCGTGAGCAATACCTGCTTGCCGTGCTGACGGGCAAAAGCCACAATGTGGGCGGCATGGGATCCGCTGATTTGCAGAGGAATGTAGCTGCCCTCGAGAAACAATTGGGGCTGTTCCTGGCGGGCCTTGAGCACATGATGAATCAGAAACAGCTTAATGCGTCCGTCGCTGCGGTGCAGGAGCAAATCCGCAATGAGTTGGAGAGGATCCTGTTTAACCCGCCGTTGAATTTCTTCTAGATAGGCGAGGCGACGGGAAAAATCCACAGGCCGACGATTGTCGGGATCCACCATGCTCAAATCCCACAGTTCCGTGCCTTGGTAAATATCCGGGATCCCAGGGCTGGTCAGTTTGATCAGCGTCTGTGAGAGAGAATTAAAAATGCCAAAGTGAGCAACTTTCCGTTGGAAAGGCAAAAAGGACTCCAAAAAGGGGTTAGGACCTTGAAGGATCCGTTCGATAAAGGCGGTAGTGGCTTCTTCGTACTCGGTATCGGGGCGAAGCCAAGCGGTGTGAACTTTAGCTTCCCGCACTGCTTTGATGGCATAGTCTTTGACCCGCTGTACGAACTGGGGCACCTCTTCCGGTTGGAAGGGATAGGAGCCGAGCAAAGTTTGGTAGAGCAAATACTCGTCATTGCGATCCGGCAGTTCTGAGCGCTTGGCTTGTTTGCTGCGGACTTTGTAGCCGAGGTTCAGTTCATGCCAAAGGTTGATGTGCTTTTCCCACTCGGCGGGGATTTCAGAAAGCACATTCAGCCGGGCCCGCACATCTTCGCCACGCTTGGTGTCGTGAGTGGCAGAAGCATTCATGGACAGAGGCCACCGAGCTGCCCGCTCTTGATTAAAGCGGTGAAACTCTTGCACCGAAAGGCCAAAGCGACAGGGATCCCCACCGACTTCATTGAGAGATAAAAGGCGGTTGTACACATAAAAAGCAGTATCTTCTACCCCTTTGGCCATGAGAGGGCCGGCCAACTGCTGCAAGCGCATGGCAAAATAGATCTGCTCATTTTTCTCCTGGTCTGATAAATTGTCCAGAGACTCCAGGCAGAGAAAGCGCTGAATAAAATTCAGCTCATTCACCAAAACGGGCAGGTTCTCCTTGGCCTTCTCCACAGCTTGACGAACCACCTGTTGACCTTCTGGACTGAGGATCCCTTCGTGGATATAGACGCGGTAGACCGGAAAGCACACCAAAACTTCTACCAAAGCTCGACGTAAACTGTAGAGGGTAAAGTCATTGGCATAGCGATGGTGGCTGGTGATCTGTTTGAGCAAAAAAGCAAGGTTATCCATATCTCCTGACAGGTTGCGCTCGATGATCAGGCGTTTTTTATCTTCGATAACCTGCTCTGGGGAATGCCGTAGATTTGTGAAATTTTGATAGAGAGAGTCAAAAGCCTCTGCATTTTCTTCTTGACAAAAGATGCCGTTGAGCTTAGCCAAAAAATCATAGCCCGTTGTGCCCTGAACCGGCCAGCTTTGGGGCAGACTTTCATTAGCCTCTAGTATTTTTTCTACTACGATGTAGAGATTTGGGCAGCGTTCCCGCAGGCGATGGAGATACTCTTCGGGATTGAACAACCCATCGATATGATCGATGCGCAAACCACTAAAACGCCCCTGTTCTGCAAGCTTAAAGATAAGCTGATGGGTTTTGCGAAACACCTCGCGATCTTCCACCCGCAGTGAGATCAGCTCGTTAATGGTAAAGAAACGACGATAATTGATCTCCTCAGCACCCACCTTCCAGAAGGAAAGGCGAAAATTTTGCCGCGCCAGAAGACTATCCAGCAGGTCAAAGCTTGACGGATCCCCTGGCTTGCCGTTAAAGATGGCAATGTTCTCGTCAAAAAAGCTCTGGATAGGTTGGCTAGACGTGTAGAGTTCCCACAATGAATGCTTGGCAAAGCTAATTTGATCGGTGCGCTCTAGGAGATCTTCCTTGCTGGGAATGAATTTCAGGCTGAAGAGGATCCCGAGCAACTTGACGTAGTCAGGGTGGCTGCGTCCCAATTTTCGCCGCAGTTTGCTCAGGTTGTAGGTAAAAACATCCGCATAGGTGTCAATATTGAGGGGGAACCTCAAGTTGTAGTAGTTAATACTTAGGCCATCGGCATCATAACGAAGCTGGATTTGACCCGACTCCAAACATTTGTCGTAGAAATCTCCCAAGAAAGGGGCTAAGATTCTGCCTTTGATCCCCAGGTAAGAGTGATTCCAATTCACATCAAAGTAGTCAACAAAATCTGAGTTGGGGCCGCTCTCCAGAACGTCCATGAGCATCTGGTTTTGGCCATCGTAGGCCATGTGATTGGGCACAATGTCCTGGATCCAGCCTATTCCCTGCTGATTGAGGGCTTCCCACAAGAGCTCAAACTTTTCGCTTCCCCCCAATTCCTGATTAATTTGCCTGGGATCCACCACGTCGTAGCCGTGGGTGCTGCCTTTGCGGGCTTGGAAGATGGGAGAGGCATACAAGTCACTGATGCCCAGCAACTTCAGGTAGGGAACAATCTGTCGTGCTGCGTCGAAGTCAAACCCAGCATGAAACTGAATGCGATAGGTGGAAGTCGGGATCCGCATGATGACCTTAGAACAATGACAAAGAAGCCGAGCTTGCCAACGGCATAGGGTCAAGAGAACAGATGTATCTAGGGTAGCGGCTAAGATCAAGGAGTCCTGCAGGGGAGAGGCGAGGTTAGTGAACTTGTCAAGGCCACAGAGGAGCGCTTCACCCCCGGTAAGGGGGCCGGCAAGGATGGCGAGGTGGGCAGGGATCCTGCTCGTGGGTGGGCTGATGGGGAGTTGGCGGAGTGAGGCAACCTGGGCAGAAAGCGAGTTTCGGGTGGGGAGTGAGCTGGTTTTGACCCTGCGCACCCCCGATGCCCCCGCTCGCCTCCGTCTGCTGAAGCAACGGTTGGAAGAGATTTTGCTACAGGCCAGCAGCCCTCAGGTGCAGGTCAGTCTGGATATCCCCAGTCCCAATCCCTCGACGACCGGCAGCGGGGATCCCCCAGCTCAAGCCGCTCGGATTCTTTTGAACCAGCAACTGCTGTTGGAGGTAACTCCAGCCGATGCAGAGGCTCATGCTGCTCCCCAACCGGCAGATCTGGCAAGGATCTGGGCGGATCGCCTGCAAACGGTGTTCAACCAGGAATCCAGTCGGCAGCAACTGTTTTTGGGATTGGGGCTGCCCCCGCACTTGACCTGGCAAGGGCGACTCTATCGCCGCGCTGAGCGTGCTGCCGCCGATACTGGGCGCTTTGTTACCGATGGCACTCGCATTCAAGATCATGTGGTCTACTGGGAGATCCCCTCTGGAGAGAACCCGTTTGACTTTACCAACAAGCCGACCCTGCCGGATCCGCCGCCGGAGCGGCTATTTTTGTTGAATCGCCACCGCCAGTTTGTGCCCTACGAGTTGTAACCGAAGTCCTTTCTCCCTCTGTTGTCTATTGTCTATGTCGTCCATTCAACGAGAACCTCGCATTCTGTTGGGCCTGCGGGCCGACCAATTTCGTCATCCCGTGGATCTGCAAGCCACCCGCTCTCTGCAGCAAGTGCCGGGGCTGGGCCTGCTGATTCAAAATTGGCTTGGCTCAACGGCAGGACAGATATTTTATCTGGACAACATTGCTTCCAGCATCCAAATTAACGAGCATCAGTTGCCGGAAATTCATCAGCTTTTGGTGCAGGCCTGTCGCATCTTGGATCTGGAGGTGCCCCAGCTCTACGTGCGGCAGAACCCCACGCCCAATGCTTACACCTTTGCCATGCAGGGGAAAAAGCCCTTCATTGTCTTGCACAGCTCTCTGCTGGATCTGTTGGAGCCGCCGGAAATTCAGGCCGTGATCGCTCATGAGTTGGGCCACTTGAAGTGCAATCACGGGGTCTACTTGACGATGGCCAACATTCTCATGCTCTCCACCAGCTTGCTCCCCTTCGGGGGGTTGTTTTATCAGGCGTTGCAGGATCAACTGATGCACTGGCTGCGGTGTGCCGAGTTTACCTGTGACCGGGCGGCGCTGTTGGTAGCCCAAGATGCCAAGACGGTGATCTCGGTGTTGATGAAATTGTGTGGGGGATCCCCGCAATTAGCCTCCAAGCTGAACGTGGACGCCTTTTTGGAGCAGGCCCGTACTTACGACGAGCTGGACGGGGATCTGTGGCAGATGGAGCTGAAGCAGATGCAAACGGTGGGGCGCACCCATCCGCTGCCGGTGCTGCGGGCCAGAGAAATCGAGCGTTGGTTCCGCAGCAACACCTATCAGCAGATCCTGGAGCTCCAGGGATTGGGCTCCGCACCGCGGACGTCAACGGCTGCTTCGTAAACTACCCGACTCCGACCGCTAAAGCAGTACAGAGCGGGCTTTTAGTAGCCCTGCAGTTGGCAAGCCAACCACGAGCCTCTGGGGTGGTTTACAGCACCCCCAATCGACCGTTACCAGTGCCTTAAACAACCGTTTCTGGTGTCCGCAGTACAATTATAACCATGGAGGCGGACTTTCCTCTCGACACTGATCCTACCGGTACAGCACGGGGCTCCTGCGATTTCTAGCTGAGTGCTCAAGATGGATCCCTCTCATGTGCCCCTGGGTTTGCCGCTCATCTTGGGGGAGGTGCTTTTCGACTGCTTCCCCACCGAGGTTGTGCTGGGCGGAGCAGCTTTGAATGTGGCTTGGAACCTCAAGGGGCTGGGATCCGATCCCCTCTTGCTCAGTCGTGTTGGCCAAGACGAGGCCGCCAGAGAGCTGCTGGGGGCCTTGCGACGGCAGGGGCTGCGCCTGGAGGGTCTGCAGCAGGATTCTGTTCACCCCACCGGCAAGGTTCAAGTAACCCTGGATGAGCAAGGGATCCCCACCTTCGCCATCTTGCCCGACCAAGCCTACGACTACATCCAGTTGGATATCGGGGCTCTGCAAGCTCTCCAGCCCAGCCTGCTCTACCGGGGCAGCTTGGCAGCCCGCCGGGAGGCAGCCCATCGCCACTTTCAAGAGGGGATCCCCGCTTTGGGCTGTCCCGTGTTTCTGGATCTCAACCTGCGGGATCCCTGGTGGCATCCAGACGCCATCCAGGAGATGCTGCGCACCTGCACTTGGCTGAAGCTGAACCAGGCAGAGCTGGAACAAGTAGCCCGGCTGGAAGGGATCCCTGCCGGAGACGTGCTGGAGCAAGGACAGATCCTCCAGGCTCATCTGAACCTGAAAGGTCTATTTCTGACCTTGGGAGCGGCAGGCGCGCTGCTGATCACCCCTACTCAGATCCATCGGGCCGACCCAGTGCCCGCGCCTCAGCTGGTGGATACAGTGGGGGCGGGAGATGCATTTAGCGCCGTGGCCATCCTGGGGCTGTTGCGGGGATGGCCGGAGGCGATTCTGGTGCAACGGGCCGTGCAATTTGCGGCGGCCATCTGTGGGATCCCGGGGGGAGCGCCTGCGGATCCGGAGTTTTACCGGCCCTTCCGGCAGGCATGGGAGATCCAGGAGATCCAGAGGCCAAGGGTTCAATGAAACTGGCGCAGGTGAAACTGGGCGTAGCGACCCCCTTTGCCCAGCAATTCTCGGTGATTTCCCTGCTCCAGCAATTGCCCCTGCTCCAAGACGAAAATGCGGTGGGCGGTGCGTACCGTCGAGAGGCGGTGGGCAATCACAAAAACGGTGCAGCGTTGCATCAGCCGTTGCAGCGCTTCCTGCACCAACGCTTCTGACTCGTTGTCCAAAGCCGAGGTGGCCTCGTCCAGGATCAAGATCTTGGGGTTGAGGAGCACGGCGCGGGCAATGGCCAGCCGTTGCCGTTGTCCACCGGAGAGGGTGACCCCGCGTTCTCCCACGCGGGTGGCGTAGCCATCGGGCAAGCTCTCGATAAAGGTGTCGATGTTGGCCACCTGGGCCGCCTGGCGTACCGCTTCCAGGTCAAAATGCTCTTGTCCGTAGGCGATGTTGCTGGCAATGGTTCCCGAAAACAGGGTGATCTCCTGCGGCACAATGCCGATCTGCCGGCGCAGGCTCTTGAGGGTGACGGTGCGGATGTCGATGCCGTCGATGCGGATGCAGCCCTGCTGGGGATCGTAAAAGCGGGGAATCAGGCTCACCAGGGTGGATTTGCCGGCGCCGGAGGATCCCACCAGGGCCACAATCTCGCCGGGAGACACCTGAAAGCTGATCTGTTTGAGCACCGGCTGATCCGGTTTGTAGGCAAAGGAAACTTGGTCGAACTCCACCCAACCCTGAATGGGAGGCATGGGGCGGGCCCCGGGCAGCTCCCGGATTTGGGAGCGGGTGTTCAGCAGCTCGAAAATCCGCTCCACCGAAGCCTCACCCTGTTTCAGCTCGCTGTAGTTGTTGGTGATGTGAACAATAGGGTCGATCAACATCGCAACACCGGCGATAAAGCCGAGAAACTGGCTGCCGGTCAGGTTGCCCTGGCTAATTTGCCAGCCGCCCACCCAAAACACCCCCAACACGCTCATGGCGTACAGAAAACCCACCACCGGGTCTTGAATGGCTTTCACCTGTTCGGTCTGAAACCGGGCCAGGCGGTTGCTTTCGGCAATGGCACTGAAGCGGCGAATTTCGTAGTCCTCAGCCGCAAAGGCGCGAGTGAGGCTGATGCCAGCAAACACTTCAGTCAAGAGGGCGGCCAAATCCGACATCTTCTCTTGGTTGAGGCGGGAGCGAAACAAAAGGCGATCCCCAAACCAACTGATCAAGGCTCCCATCAGGGGGGCGATCAGCAAGGTGGTCAAGGTGAGAATGCCGTTGAGATAGAACAGGTAGGCCACCACCGCCAAGATGGTGAGCACGCTGGGGATGAAGCGATGGAAAAACCGCTGCACCACCTCTCCCACCCGATCCAGATCCCCCGTGAGGCGATAGACCAGATCGCCAGTGCGGCTGCCGGAAAAATAGTCTACATCCAGTGCCTGCAGGTGGGCATAAATCTGTTGGCGCAATTCCAAAACCATTTGCAAGGAGGCCCTCGCCATCAGGGTGTCTTGGCCATACTGAAAAGCGCCGCGCACCAAGAAAAACACCACCCCAATCAAGGCCAGCATCCGCAATTGCCCCAGATCCCCGGCACCAATGGAGCGGGCCACCCACTCGATCAAGTAGGCGAGGGCGGGCATGGTTAGCACAAAGCCAAGGGTACAGGTTAGCCCCAGCAACAACATCCACAGATGGGGCCGAATGAAGGGAATGAGACGGCGATAGCTACGACCCGGATGCACAAATCACAAACCAGAAGGGCCTCTGACCCAACCAGCTTACAGGATAGTGTTGCGGACTGCTGCCGGGATCCCTGAAACTGGCCGGTAGAGCTGAAAGCCGCTGCGACCCTTTTCTTTGACCTGGTAGAGGGCCAAGTCGGCATGGTGCAAAAGGGTGGACACTTCTACGCCGTCTTGGGGGTAGAGGGCGACGCCAATGCTGCAGGTCACGGAAAGGGAATGGCCCTCGCAGGAGAAGGGAGTTTGAAAGGCATCGACAATCCGCTGAGCCAGACGCGCTGCCACTGTGGGGCTGCCAATTCGGGGCAGCAGCAGGGTAAACTCATCCCCTCCCCAGCGGGCGACGATATCTCCAGGGCGAACGCACTTGGTTAACCGTTCAGCTACCCCCTGCAACAGGGCATCGCCGACACCGTGGCCGAAGGTATCGTTGATGTCTTTGAAGTGATCCAAATCCACAAAGAAGAGGGCCAGAGATTCACTGTAGTATTGCTGCAGGGCCTGCTGCAGCCGCTCCCGAAAGGATTCGCGGTTCACCAAACCTGTCAGGGCATCATGATGAGCGCGAAACTCCATGTAGGCTAAGCTCTGCTTTTGGGCGGTGATGTCTTCGCAGATGCCTTCATAGCCGAGGATATTTCCGGCTTTATCTTTAACCAAACGGGCCTTTTCTCGGACCCAGATGATCGAGCCATCCCGCCGCCGCAGCCGATACTCAAAACCGCGCACGGATCCCTGCTCCTGCAATAGCCGCACAAATTCCTCCCACTGGCTGGGATCCACATAGAGCTGCCGCTTGCCCGCCTCTTTCGCTTCGCGCATCAATTCTTCGGGGGAGCTGTAGCCGCAGATCTGGGCCAGCATCGGGTTGGCGGAGAGATACCGACCTGCCGCATCGGTGAAAAAAATGCCCTCTACCGCATTCTCGAAAAAATTGCGATAGCGCTCCTCAGCCTGGCGCAGCTCCTCTTCCACTTGCCGGCGCTCCGAGATCTCGAGGGCCAGAGACACCAAATCCGCCAGGGATCCGGCGAAGTTTTGCTCTTCTAAGGTCCAGTGGCGAGGGGAGCCAATGTGCTCGTGGCAGAGAACTCCCACCATCCGTCCTTCCAGTCGAATGGGGGCATCCAGCATTGAGACCACTCCCATTGCTGTCAGGTAGGAATTGCCGAACTCGGCGGTGCGGGGATCCGCCACCACTCGGTCGGCGGCAATGGTGCGCTCTTGCTCCAGGGCTTGAAAATAACGGGGATAGTCTTTGGCCCAGATCTCCGCCCCTTGAGTATGGGATCCCTCGGGGTTGTCTGGGGTGATCTCGAATTGATTGATGCAGCGAATGCTGGAGCGCTCCGACGTGTAGAGCCAGACCCCCACCCGTGCCACCCCCAGGGTATGGGCGGCTGTAGTACAAATCTGTTGCAGAGCAGCTTGTAAGTCTCCTTGGCTGAGGGCTTTGTGCCGGGTGAGCTCCATCAGAGCCCGGTTGTGCTCCAACAGTTGCTTTTGGCTGCGCTGTAGCTGCCACTCCACTTGCTTGCGTGCTGTGATGTCCTGACAGGAGCCGACAATTCGGCTGATTGGCTTGTTCTCCTCAACTACTGGAGAAAGGGTAACGATTAGAACATGGGTCGACTCTGGGTCGGGAGCGGCAGAGGCCGTTAGGCTCAGCTCAAAGCTCACTTGCCGGCCATGGCTGAGGCAGTGTTCGGTGTGCAGTTGAATCTGCGCAGCCAGAGAAGGCGGTAGACAACTCTGGAGCTCTTCTCCCTCGATAGGTCGAGAGGAGAGAAAAAACATCCTGCGAAAGGCCGGGTTACCCACCAAAAACCGATAGCGCGGCTGGGGCGAGCCTTGTTCTGGCTCCGGGGGCAGGTACTCGAGGACAAACAACCCATCGCTGACGCTCTCGAACATGGTGCGCAGCACAGCCCGTCCCCGAGCCTGTACCGGGCGCCCACGGTACATGACCTGGGGATTCCACAGATCGGCCCGCGTCAGCGCATCATAAACGCTGCCAGCCTGGTCTGGCCCAGCAGTCCCCCTTTCAACCATAGGCTAGGAACACCCAGTAGACGCTCGGGCAACGGGGAGGGCAAGCCGAAAAAAACAGCTATGAATTCACGCTGTCTCTGCCATTCTACGGTCATCCTATGGAATTGTTGGGGGAGTTTGTGTGTCTCTCGATACAAAAGATCCCCGGGCTGGCACGGGCTTTTGGGTGCTCCGGAGGGGATATTCTTTGAAGCAACTCTTGAGGTTAATTAAAAGAATTATTAAAAAGCCTGTCCTGCCGACGTGAAGGGCTATGCGTCGCCGTTTTCAAGGTTAAACCGCTTCTGGCTCCCGAACTTGTTCTACCCGTACATCGACACGCTTGGGAAGGAACCAGGCTCCTATTAGTTAGAACTGCTCTCATTAGAAAGAACCTCAGCTAGCCCTGGAAAAGGGATCCCTGCCAGACCCAGGATGGCTAATTCCGCGGGCGTGGGATCCCCGATGCATCGAAGGCAAGAGAGGAAGACTGATGGATACAACTCCACCACTCAACCGAGTAACAGCATAGCTCTATTGAGATTAACTTTCAATAGCGTGCCGGCAAAGTAGGGATCCTCTTTGATAAAGACTTGCATTAAGCTTGAGGAGTCTGGTAGAGTGCTTACCCAAGTAGCAATTGCTAAAGATTTGCAGTTAAGTCTTCTCAGGAGAACAAGCTGCGGAGTGGCAAGCATGGCATGGCAACAGGTTCAGGCGGGGGTGTGGTGTAGGCAGTTGGGGCAATTGGCGCCTCAGTGGTGGTTGGGCTGGAGTCTGGAGCAGGGCTTTCGGCTCTACCGCAAAGAAGTTTCCTCTGCTCTGCCTTCTCTCTCTGCTTTGAGGATTCGCTACCAAGAGCGAGATGGCTGGCTGGACGTGTTTCTGGGAGAAGCCGAACAATGTAACCGACGACGGCGCAGCCTTTTGGATCCGGCAGCGCGGGTAGCCTTGCACTACATGCCGGAAGATTTAGCTCAGATTCAGTCCCTAAAGTGTCCTCACGAGCGCATTCCTCCGCAGCTTTGGCAGCGGCTAACCCAGCAGCCGGGTTGAGGACTGTTGAAGGTTAGAGGGCTATTTATTGTTTTTATTGTTTCAGATGGATCCAGTCCGCTGCGGCAACCGATCCTGCCTCTTCTCGCCTTTCCAGTTCTTCTGGAGAGCGGTAGCCTGTTTTTTTCTTCCTCTAGGCAGGCTTAAGCTGGAGAACGAAGAGTAGCGGCTGCAGCCATGACTGTTTCTAAGCACCAACCCAAGCAGCGCTCCCAGCAGCAGGTCGAGGGGCTGACTTCTTGCCGCCTTTTGAAGGGATCCATCATCGGCGCCGGCCAGGTAGGCATGGCCTGTGCCTACTCGATGGTAATCCAGAACACTCTGGATGAGCTGGTCCTTCACGACATCGACCGCAACAAGCTGGAAGGGGAAGTGATGGATCTGGTGCACGGGATCCCCTTTGTGGAGCCGACGCGGATACGGGCAGGGGAACTGGCTGATTGCGCCGGGTCAGATGTAGTGATTTTAACGGCAGGGGCCAAGCAGCGCCCTGGAGAAACCCGCTTGGATTTGGTGCAGCGCAACGTCGAGAT
Source organism: Thermostichus sp. MS-CIW-26 (assembly GCF_054059115.1). NCBI lineage: Bacteria > Bacillati > Cyanobacteriota > Cyanophyceae > Thermostichales > Thermostichaceae > Thermostichus > Thermostichus sp. MS-CIW-26. The sequence goes on along the minus strand of NZ_JBSSBV010000007.1, from coordinate 36,735 downwards.
CTTCAAAGGCTTGATCCCGGCCTTGATGGCGCATTGCCCTGACACACTCCTCTTGGTGGTGAGCAATCCCGTTGACATCATGACTTACGTTTCCCTGAAGTTGTCGGGGTTGCCGGCAGGGCAGGTAATTGGGTCGGGGACGGTTTTGGACACAGCCCGCTTCCGGTACCTTTTGGCGGAGCGCCTGGGGGTGGATCCGCGTAGCCTGCACGCCTACATCATCGGCGAACATGGAGATAGCGAGGTGGCCGTTTGGAGCAAGGTGAACATTGCCGGTACCCCGATTGGGGAACTCTCGCCGGACTGGGATCCCGCCCATTTGGGGGATATCTTCGAGCAGGTGCGCAATGCTGCCTACGAGATCATCCGTCGCAAAGGGGCCACCAGCTACGCCATCGGGTTGGGGGTGACGCAAATTGTCCAAGCCCTGCTGCGGGATCAACACCGCGTTTTAACCGTGAGCAGCCTCACCCAAGGGGAGTACGATCTGCCAGAGGTCTGTCTCAGCTTGCCCAGAGTGGTTGGGCGACAGGGGGTGGAACGCACGCTGGCCATGTCCCTCACCGAGAGCGAGCGCAAGCAGCTGCACCGCTCGGCCCAGATCTTGCGGCAAGTCATCGACAGCATCCGGTGGTAGCCTAGATCTCCTGGACTTTTGTCGCTCCCCTCCAAGCTGGGGGATCCCTTGGTCAGTGGGCGAGGGCCGCAGCTGGCGGCAGGAGGTGGTCTATGGAAGCAGAGGTGCAACAGGGGCAGCAATCGCCTGAGGGCCAACTGGAGAAGCGCCCCCCTTCTCCGCCTTGGGCCGGGATCCCCTTACAGAGGGGCCTCGGTCACCGGGTACGGCAGCACGTCAATCCCCTGCAGGCGCAGTATCAGCAGCCCACCCCCCCACCCCACTGGGAGCGGGTATACCGACGGCTGGGGCAGCCCTTTCATCTGGATATCGGCACAGGGAGCGGACGATTTCTGCTGCGCCTCGCTCAGGAGCAGCCCGACTGGAACTTCCTGGGGGTAGAGATTCGGCAGGCGCTGGTGGAACGGGCCAATGCCTGGCGGGACGAGCTGGGGCTGGATAACGTCCATTTTCTGTTTGCCAACATCAATGTCTCTTTGCGGCATCTGTTTGCGCCGGGGGATCTCAGCCGCGTAACCATCCTATTTCCGGATCCCTGGTTCAAAAAGCGCCATCACAAACGGCGGATCGTCCAGCCCCAACTGGTGGCAGATCTGGCTCTGCTGCTGCGACCGGGCAGCCCCGTCTTCCTGCAATCGGATATCCAAGAGGTGGCCGAAGAAATGGCAGCTCGATTTTTAGAGCATCCGCAGTTTTGGGATCCCCACCAGGGGCCTTTGGACTCCAATCCCCTCGGCATCCCCACGGAGCGGGAGTGGCACTGCCTACAACTGGGCCTGCCCATCTATCGCTATTGGCTGGAGCGACGGTGACAACAGGACAAATCCGTAATGCAGTAATAACAACTCCATTCCGCCAAGACAATACAGAAGATAGGATATAACCCGCTTGAGTTGGATCCGTCGCCGCAATGTCTCACTCTGAAACCACGGCCTCTGCCGACCCCTCCTCTGCTTGGTTTTCTGTTCGCCGTGGGATCCTCAACCTGCTGAGCCTATTGGCCATTGTGATTGTCGGGCTTTCTCTTTCCAGCAGTTGGTTTCAGCCGCCGCCCCAAACGCAGTTGGATTTGTTGCAAACCGATCTCGCCCTGCAAGCTTCCCGCACCCTCGATGATCCCCGCTATCAGGATCTGGCACGGGCGCTTTTGGGTCAGGATGTGTTCAAGGTGGCCCAAAATCGCTATCAGCAGACTGCCGATAACTACGCCGAACGCCTGAAACGTTTGAAACGGCTGGCCCGTTTAACTCCTGCTGGCGAATCTGAGGCGACCAGCCCAGAACCTGCCCAATCTCCAGAGGTGGATCCCGCCCTTCTGGCCTCCATGCAAGATTTGCAGACGGAGCTGGATGCACTGTGGCTGCGCCTTGGCTTGCTCTATGCCTACCAAGAAGATCTGGAGGCCGCTCAGCAGCAATGGCAGCAGATCATCGACCTGGAACGTCCCGTGGAGCTGGAATCGAGCCAAAAGGGGGCAGCGCGGGTTTTGCAAGGGCTGTGGGGAACACCGCGGCGCATCTTGCCAGAGGCGGAGGTGCAGATTCGCAATCATCTGGATGGTTGGTTTGAGGCGGTGGCCCTGCAACAGCTTTACCGACTGCAGCAGCGCAGCGATAGCCTAAATGCCCTCAACCAACAGCAGGAAAAATTGGCCTTGGCGGCTCTATTTCGACTGGCGGTGGTGGGCGGGATCCCCGTGCTGGGGGCGCTGCTGGGGTTGATGCTCTTGTTGGGCTGGCTGGGCTGGAGCCTTTGGCGCAAACGTCCGCTCCTGGGCCCTGCTTGGGAAGTGCCTTGGCCGGGGATCGGGGCGCAAGCGGTGCTGACCGGCTGGTTTTTGGGGTTTATCGCCCTCAACGCTTTGGTGCCTCGACTTTACATCATCATTCTCGGCCTGGGGGCAGAGCAGCTCAGCCCTTGGCACCAGGCGGTAGCCCTGTTTCTCACCTACAACTCCGGCGCTGTGCTGGGGGCGGGGTTATTGTACCGTCTCTTGCACACCTACCCCGGCTGGCAGAGGGTGCTGCAGGTGCGGTTGTGGGGTCCTTGGCTGCTGTGGGGCTTGTGTGGCTACTGGGTGGCCTTGCCTTTGGTGGTGCTGGCAGCGGCACTCTCGCAATTGCTGCTACCGCAGGCAGGGGGTGGGAACCCTATTCTGCCTCTGCTGCTGGATAGCCATGGTTGGGGGGCGCGGTTGGTGTTTTTGGCCGTGGTGTCTGTCTGTGCCCCTGTTTTTGAGGAGGTGCTGTTCCGGGGCTTTTGGCTGCCTACTCTAAGCCGCTACCTGCCTATGGGGGCCGCCATTGGGCTTAGCGCCTTCACCTTTGCCCTTGCCCACCTCAACCTCTCTGATCTGCTGCCTTTGACCATGCTGGGGGTGGTGCTGGGGGTGGTGTACAGCCACAGCCGCAACCTGCTGGCTCCCATCCTGCTGCACAGCCTCTGGAATACGGGATCCCTGGTGACGCTGCTGGTGCTGGGAGGAGCGCGTTAAGGGGGGCTCTGCCTACTTTTTCCTGCCGAAGAGGCGGCTAAAGAACCCGCCGTTGTCTTCTTTGCGGGGAGGCGGCACCACTTTCTGAGCCTGTGACGTTTGACGGCTGGCCACTCGCGTTGGCGGGACGGAGTCCTTGGGGACGGGAATGGGCTGTTGAGTGGTGACTTGCTGCAGCCAGCGGCGCACTTCTGCCATCAACTCGGCGTTGGCAGGTTCTAGGCGACTGGCTTGCATAAAGTCTGCTTTGGCCATGCCGGTATTCCCCTGCTTCAGGTGGGCAATGCCCCGGTGCAGGTAGTAGCGGGCCACGTTGGGCTCAGCGCTGATGGCAAAGTTCAGATACTGCACCGCATCCCGGTATTGCTTGCGCTCGATCATGTCCAAGGCTTGGATAAAGCGGGTTTCCCCAGGGCTGAACTTGGGGGCAGGCGGTGGGGTGGGAACAGGCTGAACAGGGGGACGGCTGGGCGGAGCAACGACGGGGGAGGCTGGGATCCCACCCACAGTGGTACGGCTGGGGGAAGGGGTTGGGATCCCGGTCGCGGTAGTGGTTCTAGAGGCAGGGGCTAGGCTCCCCTGGTAGCCGGCCTTGAGCAACAAATAGGCCAGGTTCAGCTCGCTCAATTGCTCGGTTTTCTCCAGCAGGGTTTCCATGGAGCTGTATTGTTCTTTGGCCAGCTTCTCCACCCGCCTGACATACTCTTCTTGCCAATCGGGGCGCTCGGCCAAGCCCTTGACGGCTTCCCCAGAGGGCCAAAGATCCGGGGGGGGCGTCTCCAAAAGGCGTTTAATCCGCATTTTGAGCACCGTTTCATATTCCCCTCGCTCCCGCTCTTTGGTCAGCACTTCGTTGGCCGGGTTGACCAGCTTGGCAAAGAGGATGTTGGCGCGCTCTGCACCTTCGGGATCCCCCACAAACCGATCCGGGTGGAGGGCCTTGGCCGCCTGCAGGTAGCCGCGCCGGATCCCCTTGGAGTCGGCGGTAAGGGGCACGCCTAAGATGGCGAAATGGTCAGTCTCGTAGCGGGCTAGCCCTCGGTTGAGGCGGGGGACATTAGAGTTGGATCCCATAGTTGCCACTTCTCTAAAATCTGCTGCAAGGTTCCGTTTTCGATCAGGCTGGAAATCGCCCCATCCACAGCTTCCTTCAGGGAAGGATGCTGAGAGGATACTACTCCCACCAGAGGCATGGGGAACAGGGGCGGCCCCACCAGGCGCAGCCGGGATCCAGCTTGGCGCAGGTTTAGGGCGGCAACAGGCTGATCAACCAGCACGGCATCCAACTGGCCGGCTTGTAGCTGAGCAAACAAGCGCTCAGGGTTGCTGGTGGCAAAGAGACGAATGGCGTTGCCCCTCCTCTCGTTATACGCCTCCAGTAGGGCTGCCCCCGTACTGTTAACTACAATGCCCACTTTGCGGCCAAATAATTGCGACAGTGCTTCAATGGCCGGTTCCTCTGGCCCGGAGGCGGGGGAGGGATCCCGTACCACCAAGCGCTGCGGGCTGAGATAGTAGGGCCGGGTGGCCAGAAACTGCTCCGGATCCAAGCCCAAAGCTTCCCGCGCCCCCCAGATCAAGTCCACCTCATCCGCTTGCAAGGCCGCCAACTGCTCGCTCCAGGCCACGTAGATGGGATCCACCTGCACCTGAAGGGTTTGGGCCAACGCCTCCAGGATATCCCACTCGAAGCCGGCGTAGGTTTGTCGCTCCAAGTCGGTATAGAGATAGGCCGGCCCCAAACTGGGATCCAAGCCAACCCGAATGCGCCCCCGGGCCTGGATCTCGGCCCAACGGGAATCGAGGGGCTGTGCCTGCTCGGTGGGGGCGACTTTCCCTTGTGCCGGCTGAGGGTAACCGGGGCCAGCAGTGGCAACCCCAAGGGCCATTGCTCCCAAGAGGAGAGCCAGGCCGAACTGTGCCGCCCGGCAGCAATGTCGCTGTTTTCCGGGGAGCATGACTCTAGTCAATAATAAGCTCAACTATACTGAAGATAATGTATAATATGTTCAGTACGGATTACTACCAGTTGATCTTTCTGTTTACTTTCGAGTCTGCCAACATGGTAGCCAAAGCAAAGCAGAAAATTGGTAGTAAGACGACACGGAAACTGCGCTTTGGGTATTCTACTCAAAGCTTTGCGGGATACCGCCATTCTGTTTGGAAACAAACAGAATGCTATCGCTGCATAGTTGAACAGTGATGTTCAGCAGTGTTCAGCGTAAATGTATCAGTCCGCTAACCCATCTCCTATCTACCCTGCCCAACATAGGGTTCTTGGAATCTTCTTGATTATTCCTCGATTATTCGTCAGCTACTTCTGTCTTCAATTCAACTCAACTGGGGAGCTTTCCCGGTTCTGATAAGCTGGGCGTGGATCCCGCCGCATGGGAAAGGAGACCGGCAAAGGCTGTACTTGGGCCAATTCTTCTTGCAGAGCAGCGTGTAACCAGCCATTGCTGGCCAACAGTCGGCCACTGTAAACATCCACCGGGCCGCCATCGTAAGCAGTCACCTTGCCACCCGCCTCTCGCACCAGAACGATCCCTGCGGCAATGTCCCAAGGGGAGAGGCCCCGCTCCCAATAGCCATCCAACTGGCCGGTGGCCACATAGGCCAAATCCAGAGCTGCAGATCCGCCGCGCCGTACTCCTTGGGTGAGATGGGTAAAGTGGCAAAACTCGGCGTAGTTGTTGTCAGGGGTTTCGCGACGATCATAGGCAAAGCCGGTCACCAGCAAGCTCCGAGACAATTCAGCCGTTGTGGAGACTCGAATGGGTTGGCGGTTGCGGGTAGCCCCCATCCCTTGGACGGCGCGAAACAGATCCCCGCGAAAAACATCACAAACAACCCCCAAAACTGGCTCCCGCCCCTGCAGCAAACCGATGGAGACGGCGGCAAAAGGGTAGCCATGGGCAAAGTTGGTGGTGCCATCTAGGGGATCGATCATCCAAGCGTAGGCGCCCTCCGGGGATCCCTGCTGGCCTGATTCCTCGGTCAAGATGACATCTTCGGGGAAGTGCCGCCTCAAGATTTTCAAGATGAGATCCTCAGAAGCGCGATCCGCCGCCGTCACCAAGTCGCCCGGACGTTTCTCCTCGATGGCGAGGGTGCCCCCCACATAACTGCGCAGCAAAGATCCTGCCTCCAGGGCAGCTTCTGTGGCCACATCCAACCGACGCAGCAGGGCCTCCGTCACACCCTCACCTCAAGGTTAAAAACCTGCTACTCAGAATAGCCCGCCTGAGGCTGTGGCTCCCAAGGGATCCCTGAAAGCCAAAATAGGCCCGACCCAAACCCAATTTTTTGGGAAAGGGGGTATCTCCAAGACTGCCTATAGTGTATAGTACAGTACACTGGGGCTTGTGGGTTTTCCGGCAGCCCGCCAAGACCAGGGTTTCTTTGAAAACAGCAGGGTTTTGGGGAACCATAGAGTTCAGGGCGTCAGGTTTGGAAAGCCAAGCTGCTGTGAATGGCGTTGAGCGTTGAGGGGGGAAGGCCGTTGTCACATAGCTACGACGATTTCTTTACCTCCACCACGGCGGTTGGTGGGGGGGATCCTCTTGCTTCTGGCTACAGCTTTGATCTGCCAGCAGATCTGTTCGATCGAGTCCCTGAGCAGCCGGTATCCCATCCGGAGTTCACCCTGTCCATCTGCCATCCTGTCCGGCCCTGCAGCTACATCCTGCGGGAGAGTATCTACACGGTTGGACGGGATCCCTCCAACGCCATCCAGATCGTCAATCGGTTTGTCTCGCGTCACCACGCTTACCTGGTGCGGGTGCCCACCAAGTCCAACCGGACAGGGTTTACCTATTGCCTGATCGACGGCAACCGCAAGGGCCAGTCCAGTACCAATGGGGTGTTTGTCAACGGCACGCGGGTGGCTACTCACTACCTGAGGAGCGGAGATGTCATCTATTTCGGGCCAGAGATCCGCGCCTATTTCTTCGAGGTGGCCCGCATTCTCCCTGTGAACCCCTTTGACATCGGCCCTGGCCTTGGCGAAGAGCATGCCTCTAACCCCCAAAACCCTGAACTTTGCTGAATTTAGTGAGCTTTAGGCGGTTTGGCAAAAGTCATTGAGAGGGATATAGTAGACCAAGTTTCCCCCTGATCCTTGAGTCCACCGCAACGGTTGCCGGGAAGTGAAGGGGGAAAGCGCTCGGGGGGTATTCCTCAGGGCTTTGCGGGATACCGCCTTCCTGTTTGGACTCCGTCCCGCTGACGCGAACAGAGATAGGCAGGATGCGATCGCTTCTTTCCTGAACCATGTTCAGGAGAGTTCAGCGTGAATGTATCAGCTTCAGCTTCCCCACGACACAGGAAGCCACCGCAACCGTTGACAGATCTAAAGCTGAATCGCTAAATTAATTAAGCCGGTTAAGCAATGTGAATTGGGGCATCGCCAAGCGGTAAGGCAGCGGGTTTTGGTCCCGCCATTCGGTGGTTCGAATCCATCTGCCCCAGCTCAAAATCCTGTCGAAAGCACAAAGCGCAAGCCCCTGGGACCCCGTGCAGACCGGAGGGTACGGCTCTGGGCATCAGCAGGGCGCGTTGCTCTGGGGAACTGAGGAATCATGGGGTCGCCTTTGCCAACGGAGGCCCTGGCTTGGCAGGACTGGCCGCGGAGAGAATGGCAACAACCAGAAACCAAGGGCGAGGGATCCGGGGTGAGCTGTTCAGGTCGATCCTTGATGGTGGTGGGAACTTCTTCCCACGTGGGCAAAACCCTTTTGGTGACAGCCCTTTGTCGCATTCTCAAGAAAGCGGGAAAAAGGGTTGCCCCTTTCAAAGCTCAGAACATGTCCCTCAACGCCTATGTCACCCCAGACGGCAAGGAGATTGCCTACGCGCAGGCTCTGCAAGCTTGGGCTGCCGGGATCCCCCCTGCGGTGGAGATGAACCCGATTCTTCTGAAGCCCCAGGGCAACCTGACTTCCCAGATCGTCTTGAACGGAGTGGCGGTGGGCACCTACCGCGCCGGAGAGTATTACGAGCGCTGGTTTGCGCCGGCCTGGCAAGCGGTCAAAGAAGCCCTTGCTCGCCTACAACAGCAGTACGACTGGATCCTTTGCGAGGGGGCAGGTAGCCCAGCAGAGGTGAACCTCAAACATCGGGACTTGGCAAATATGCGGGTTGCCTTGCATTTGGGATCCCCCACTTGGCTGGTGGCGGACATCGACCGAGGTGGGGCGCTGGCCCATGTGGTGGGCACACTCCAACTGCTGGAACCCGAAGAACGGGCCCTGATCCGGGGCATTGTCATCAACAAGTTTCGCGGCTCGCGGGAACTGTTGCAGCCCGGCCTGGATTGGCTGGAAAACTACACCGGGATCCCAGTTGTCGGGGTCTTGCCTTGGGTGGACTGGGTTCTGCCCCAAGAGGATTCGATGGGAATTGCAGCCAACCCCCTGCTTTGGGAAGATCGCCGCGACCGGGCCGGTGGCCAAGCCCTGAGGGAAGGGCGCCTGGAGATTGCTGTGGTGCGTTTGCCCCAGGTGGCCAATTTCTCGGATTTTGACCCCTTGTTGGCGGAGCCCACCGTCCATCTGCGCTGGGTTCACCCCGGCCAAAGTTTGGGATCCCCGGATGTGGTCATCCTGCCCGGCAGCAAAACCACCCTCAACGATCTGTTCGCGTTGCAAAAGACCGGCTTGGCCGAGCAACTGCGCCAATACTCCGGCCATATCGTCGGCATTTGCGGCGGACTGCAAATGTTGGGAGAGACCATCGCCGATCCCGAAGGCTGGGAGGGGATCGCCGGCACCTACCCAGGGTTGGGCTTTCTCCCTTTGACCACCGTTTTACAGCCCACCAAGGTCACCCAGCAGGTACAGACCCAAAGCCGATGGCCTGCCCTGGCCCCCATCCAGGGGTACGAAATTCATCAGGGATCCACCCAGGCGGATCCCTCTGGTTGCCTGCCGCTGTTCGAGCAAGAGAACCTGGGCTGGCGGGATCCCACGGGTCGGATTTGGGGCAGCTATCTGCATGGCCTGTTTGACAACCACCTGTGGCGGCGACAATGGCTGAACTGGCTGCGCCGACAAAAAGGCTGGGATCCCTTGCCGGATCTGGAGGGCCACTATGCTCAGCAGCGGGAGCAATTGCTGGAGCGCCTGGCCGATCTGTGGCAGCCTCACCTGGACTTGGGCCTGTTGATGGAATAGCCCATCGGCGATGGGGGAGAGAAGTGGGGTGGGAGGCTATGTTGCGCCAGGTTACGCCAGCGCGACCGGAAATCCAGGATCCACTCAACCGGTTGCCTCGGCTACCTCTGCCTGACCGCTCCGAAAGACTTATGCAACGCTGAACAAAACAGAACTTTGCCCAGCATCGCTGCTTTCTTCCTGCCTCAGCGACCCATGACTAGCGGCAGAGTTCACCCCCACCACCCCGCCAGAGGAGTCTCCACAGGCGTCACTTCCCCCAGAGCTTGGGGTAGTTCTGTACCACCGCAACAGGTTTAGGGCTGCATTCAAGTCGCGGTCTAGCTCCAGACCACAACACGGGCAGCAAAACACCCTTTCCTGCAGTGGCATCTTCTGTCGGTGCCCACACCCTGAACACAGTTGGCTGGACGGATAAAACCTATCCGCCACCACCACCTGACAGCCGTAGAGCCGGGCCTTGTACTCTAGCTGTCGCCGAAACTCGTAGAACCCACAGTCTGACAGCGCTCCTGCCAGTTTGCGGTTCTTGAGCAGGTTCTTCACCTGCAAGTCCTCAATCACCACCACCCGATACTTCTTGGCCAGGTAAGTCGTCAGTTTGTGCAGATTGTCTTGCCGAATGTCTGCCACCCGCTTATGGGCCTTGCCTAACTGCGCCACTGCCTTCTTACGGTTAGCGGATCCCTTCTGCTTGCGACTCAGCCGCCGTTGCAGTCTGGCCAGACGCTTCCTCGCCTTGCGGTAGGGCTTTGGATTCTCGAATACTTCCCCGTCGGAACAGGTGGCCAGGTGATGGATACCTAAGTCCACTCCCACAACTTCCCCGGTCTTCTCCACCTGAGGCGCTGGAGCTTCATATTTGAAGGAGATATACCAATGTCCGGCGCGAAGACTAATGACCACGTTCTTGGGTGTGGTCGCCGGAAGTAACTCTGCACAGCGCAGCCAACCGAAGATAGGCACCTTGATGCGGTCGCCAGAAATGCGGATGCTGCCTTCTAGGTAAAAGCTGTCTCGCACTCCCTTGCGTTTGAAGCGGGGGAACTTCCCCAACCCACCCCGCCAGCGCTTAAAGGCTTGCTCCAAGTTGCGTAATGCCTGCTGAGGAGCGCATTTGGAGACCTGGTAGTACCAGGGGTTTTCCTTCTTAACCTCGGATACTAGGCGCTTGTGCAGGTCAATGGCGGTGGGGAGTTTCTGCCGGTTCTCCAGGGCTTGCCGACAGATGGCCAGGCCCCAGTTGTAGGCGTGACGGGCTACCCCAGCGTGCTGAGCGGCTAGGGTCTTCTGCCGGTTATTCAGCTCTAAGCGGGTGCGGAATCCAAGCAGCATTCAGATAGAAATTGCAGGAGCCCCGTACGGTACCCGTAGGGTCAGTGTCGGGAGGAATGCTATAATGGTACTGCGGGCACCAGAAACAGCTTTTAGGGCACTGGTAACGGTCGATTGGGGGTGCAGTAAACCACCCCAGAGGCTCGTGGTTGGCTTGCTAACTGCAGGGCTACTAAAAGCCCGCTCCGTACCGCCTAGCGGTTGGTGTCGGGTAGTTTACATAGCCGCGGCCAACATGCTTAGTTTAATGGCTATTTCGGTTCCGCAAAGTAACCAATTGTTCAGCAGATCGGGGACTAGAGGCAGCCCCTGTAGCTTGTTCGCGAAAGCGTCACGCAGCGGTAAGGGCGCGATCCAACAATTCCATCGGGTGATAGATGGGGATCCTGGCCTTGCCTTGCAGGCGCAGGTGCTTTTGGATTTGCAAGCGGCAGCCGATGTTGGCGGAGACAATCCCCTGGGCGCCGGTGTTGAGGAGGTTGGCCACCTTCTGGGATCCCAGCTCATCCGCCACCTGGGGTTGCAACAGGTTGTAGACGCCGGAGCTACCACAGCAGAGGGCCGCATCGACGGGATCCCGCAGCTCCAGCCCTGGGATTTGCCGCAGCAGGTGTCGGGGTTCCTGGCTGAGCCGCTGCCCATGCAGCATGTGACAGGCATCCTGGTAGACCAGCACCAGGGGTTCCGGCTGTAGCGGGTGTAGGGGAGCCGTTAACCCCACCTGAGCGAGAAACTCCTGAATGTCCTTGACCTGGGCGGCAAATCGGGCTGCCTTCTCTTTGTAGTCGGGATCCCTGGCCAATAGGTGGCCATAGTCTTTCAGGGTATGTCCGCAGCCGGAAGCGGTGATCAGAATGGCATCTAACTCACAATTGGCAAAGGCATCGATCATCTGGCGGGCCAGGGTTTCCGCCTGCTGCAGTTGCCCTTGATGGTGGGGCAAGGCCGCACAACAGCCCTGGACAGGCGGGATCACCACCTCACAGCCGTTGTGGGTCAAGACGCGAATGCTGGCCTCATTTACCTGTGGGGCAAACAGGCGCTGCACGCAGCCCAAAATGAGTCCCACCCGAAAACGGCGTTCTCCCACCGCCGGGATCCGCTCAGGGTAACGCTTGGGCAGCAGTTGCTCCACCTCCAGGGGGGGCATCAGGGATTCCATGGCCGCCAAACGCGGGGAGACCTTTTCCAGCCCTTTTCGGATCCAAGCGCCGATCCCCATTTTTTGGTACAGCCAGAGAGGCCACAGCAGCGGTCGCAGCCGCTCCGGGTAAGGAAACACCGAGAAGATGAACTGGCGGTAAAGCCGATCCCAAAGGCTACGTGGGTAGTTGCGTTCGATTTGCGGGCGGGTGGCGGCAATTAAGCGGTCATATTGCACCCCCGATGGACAGGCCGTAACACAGGCCAAACAGCCCAAACAACTGTCGAAGTGGGAAACCGTAGCCGCCGAGAGGGAGATTTGACCTTGGTTGAGAGCCTCCATCTGATAGATACGCCCCCGCGGCGAGTCCGTCTCTTTGCCGATTACACGGTAGCTGGGGCAGGTGGTCAGGCAAAACCCGCAATGCACGCAGGCATCGATCAGCTTGGGATCCGGGGGATCCATTCCATCAAAACTCGGCCCCTGGGATAAACTCATCGGCTCTGACCTATCGTGCTCTCAGCCTTACATGGGCATGCGGGGAGACAATTAGCGGCTGGCGATCCCGCCCTCTTCTGCTCCCTTGATTCCTTTGCATCTTAGTCCCAGATCCGAGGAAGTTTGTCTACATCCAGACGCTCTCTTAGCTCGTACTACCCTAGAGAGAGGACTTGCCAACCCTTCCTTTGAAAGCCATGAACTTGCAACACCTCTTCACTCCTGTCTTTTGGACAGCGGCCCTCTCCAGCTTGAGCTTGGCCGGAGCGGCTCTGGCCCAAGCCAACCTGCGGGAACTCCCTCCAGACCTGGCAGAACAGCTAACCACAGAGCAAATTTTGCAAGCCTGCGCCAACAACCAAGCAGATACTTTGCCCAGCCCTTTCCCGGATGTGGTGCCAAGCGATTGGGCCTACAAGGCGGTGCTCACCCTCTACTACTGTGGAGCCTACCGAGGGGCGATTCCGCCGGAGCAGTTCCGGCGGTACTTGGAGCAACAACGGGGATCCCAAACTTAGGTGGGCCTGCACCTCAAGCCGGATACATCTCCTGGATCAGATGGGCATAGCGCTCGGCCACCGGGTTGCGCTTGATCTTCAGGGTCTGGGTCATGAGGCCGTTTTCCACGCTCAGCGGCTCCGGCAAAAAGCGAAAGTCGCTGACCTGCTCGTCGGGCCGGTAGCCAGGGCGTTCTTGGATGCGGCGGCGCACCTCCTGCAAAATCAAGGTGCGGGTCTGGGGCTGGGCCAGCAGCTCCGCATCCTCAGCCGGGATCCCTTGCTCGGCAGCCCAGGCTTTGAGGGCATCGAGGTTGGGGTAGATGAGGGCAGCCAATTTCTTTTGGTCTTGCCCGACGATCACGATCTGACTGATGTAAGGAGACTGCAGACAAGCATCTTCCAGCGGCTGGGGCTCAATATTCTCCCCGTTGAGTAGGACAATGACATCCTTGGCTCTGCCGGTGATCACCAGTTGCCCGTCGGGGGTGAGCCAGCCCAGATCCCCGGTTTCAAACCAGCCGTCGGAGCTGAGCACCTTGGCAGTGGCTTCCGGGTTGTTGTAGTAGCCCATCATCACCTGCGGGCCACGGGCCAGGATTAGTCCTTTTTCTCCAGGGGGCAGCGGCTGTCGAGTTTCAGGATCCACAATGCGAAACTCCGTCCCCGGCAGAGGGGGGCCAGCCGTACCGCGCACATTGTTGTCTGGACGCCGCGCGCACAACACCGGCGAAGTTTCGGTGAGGCCGTAGCCATTCAAGATGGAAATGCCCACCACCTCGTAGAACAGATCCAAGTAGGCAGGCAGGGATCCACCGCCGCTGATGGCATGTTGAAAATTGGGGCCCAACGCCCGTCGTACCTTGCGGTAGATCAGCACATCGGCCAATCGGTGCAGGGGCCAGAGCAGCCAATGTTGCAGGCGAGCCTGTAGGCACACCCAGGGGCTGACTCCGTAATGCAAAATCGACTGGTTGCGAGCTATCCGTCCAGAGAGCACATGGCTCTCACTCACGGCCATCAGAGCGCGGATCAGCCGCTGCATCAGGGGGCTTTTCTCTTTGAATTGCCGTTGGATCCCTTCATAAACGGTTTCCCAAATCCGCGGCACTGCCACCAGAAAATGGGGGTGCTCCTGTTGGAAATCTTGTTTGATAAAGCGAGGGCTGGTATAGACCAGCATGCAGGCACGGCTGAGGAGAAAATACTCGCAAGCCCGCTCATAAGAGTGCCAAGTGGGCAGAATGGTCAACACCTTATTCCCCGGTTGTGGCTGTACGACCACGCCCAAGTTCTCCACCTGGTGCATCAGGTTGCCGTGGCTGAGCATCACCCCCTTGGGCCGACCGGAGGTGCCGGAGGTGTAGATGATGGTGGCCAGTTGGGATCGCTCCAGCTTTGGGGGTTGGTAGGTGTGTTCCCGACCCTTTTGCAGCCATTGGGAAAAGTTCAGCACCCCTGCTTCCTGCTCATCGGAAAGCAACAGCAGCCGTTCCAGGCCCAGCTCCTGCACATCCGGCCGGATCCGCCTCAGGGTCTTCAGATCCTGAGCAATCAGGGCCGTGCTACCGGAGTGGCGCAAGATGTAGCCCAGCTCACTGGGATCCGCCACAGCGCTGCGGGGCACATTCACAGCTCCCGTGAACATCGTGGCCAGATCGGCCATCAGCCAGCGGGGGGAGTTATCGGCAAAAATGGCCACCCGATCCCTCGGGCAAATGCCCAAAGCCTGCAGGCCAGCCGCCAGGGTTTGAATGCGGCGAAACAGCTCTCCATAAGACATCTCGAAAACTGGCTGCGCGTGGGGATCCCGTAGGGCAACCTGACCGGCAAACTCTTCCGCCAGCACTTGCCAAACGTTCAGCAGCGTCGTCTCAGGGGCAGTGGGAGTAGCAGAAGCGGCAGCAGTTGTCATAGATCTGTACCGTAAATTACGTTTACAGTCTATTAAACCCAGCCTCTCTCCCCAGGTGTCGCTAGGACAGTTCCCAGCCTGTCACCCCATTCACCATCTTCCCCTTGCGGGGAAAAGGTAGGGATCAACACTATAAAATCTTGATCTTGCGCTGGCAGAACCAGGGTGGTGATTGCTCGCCCCGGCAGATTGCGCACAAAACTTTACAATTTTGATCAAACCGGATCCCATATCTCCCATGGGGATCCCGGCTGTAAGCTTTACCTGAGGCTCCAACGAAGTTCAAGAAAGCCCAGCAGAATCAAGGTAGGGGATCTTGGGGATCCCGTTTTTTCATCCTCCCATTCAGCAACAATCTCTTCATCAAGCGGTGAAGTCTTGCCGAAGGTGAGCCAGGATCGGGGTAGAGCTCTCCAGGCGCTTTTTCCCTCACCCCTGCCCCCCTTGCAACGCGAGAAATTGGGTTAACTCATCCTCTTCATGTCACGTGCAGCAAGCGTCTCCAGTCCTTCCTTCTCAGGGGGGAAGAGGGAGAGTGGAATCCATAGCCCCAAGCTCGACGGCCCAGCAGTTGCAGCGGAGAAAGATCTGAGCGGCTCATCGTTCCTGGAGGTTGTATGCCGGTGATCAACCCATTCTCATCCTTCCGGTGGAGACATTCTTCTCGCTCTCCAGCTGGGATCCCAGAAGTTGAACCTCAGCCCCCAGACGCTTCCGATCCTTTTGCTTCCCAACGGGAGCAGATGGTCAAGAAACAGCTCATCAAACGAGGGATCCGAGATCCACGGGTACTGGAAGCCATGGGAAAAGTGCCGCGTCACCTTTTTGTCCCCTCTGATCTGCGGGATCGGGCCTACAGGGATTGCCCTCTGCCCATCGGCTATGGCCAGACCATTTCTCAGCCCTATATTGTTGCTTTTATGACAGAAGCTGCTCGCCTCACGCCTGAATCGGTGGTGTTGGAAATCGGCACCGGCTCCGGCTATCAGGCGGCCGTTTTGGCAGAGCTGGCCCGGCAAGTGTATAGCCTGGAGCGTCTGTCCCCATTGGCTGCTCAAGCTCAACAAACCCTCGCTGCCCTGGGCTATCGCAACGTGGAAGTGCGTCAGGGGGATGGCTACCAAGGTTGGCCAGAGCATGCTCCCTACGATGCCATTCTGGTGACGGCAGCGCCCCCAACTGTGCCCATGGTGCTGCTGGATCAACTGGCGGTGGGGGGCACCTTGGTGGTGCCGGTGGGAGAAAGCCCTTCGGACTCCGGTGCCCAGGGATCCCAGTCCTTGCTGATCCTCTGCAAAACAGCCCAAGGATGGGTTCAAAAAGGGGCTTTTCCGGTGCAGTTTGTGCCCATGGTCTAGGGTTTTGCCCCCTCTACTCCTGCCAAAAGGTGGGCGCGAATTTGCAAAGCCAATTGGGGACGGTCGGTAATCAACCCTTGAACAACGGGATTTTGTCCTACTGAGCCGGCAGAGGGCTGCAAGCACAACTTCATCACTTCAGGATCGTTCACCGTCCAAACGTACAGAGGGATCCCGGCCTGTTCAGCTTCAGCCAAGAACTGCAAGTTCACCCAACTGTAGTGGGGGGCCAGAAAATCCGCTCCCAACTCCCGGCAACGGGTAAGTAAAGATCCCTTGGCTTGCTCCTCAGCCTTTGCCTCGATCAACAGGCCAACCTTGGGTTGCGGGGACAAAAGCGTTTTAACCCGCTGCACCACCTGAGGCAAAAAAGAGGTGATCACAAATTCTTCGGGGGTCAAAATATCGCTAACGAGGGCAAGGACTTGTTCCTCATAGCCTGCTTCTTTGAGTTCGATATCGAGGGTGATCTTGCCCTTGATATGTGACAGGGTCTCTTCAAGAGTGGGAATCGTGGGTTTGCGGGCCCGAATCTCGGCCCAAGTTAATGCGGCCAAAGGCTGTCCATCCAAATCGGCATCGTGAACAACCAGTGGGATCCCATCTCGGCTACAGCGCACATCCAGCTCAATTTGCTCGGCCCCCACCTCAATAGCGGCAGCAAAAGCGGCCAACGTGTTTTCCTCGGCGTGGGTGTGCTCCCCACGGTGGGCGACAATCTGGGTGTAGGGGAGCATGTCAGCACCTGATACATTTACGCTGAACACTGCTGAACATCACTGTTCAACTATGCAGCGATAGCATTCTGTTTGTTTCCATTCGCGTTAGCGGGACGGAGTCCAAACAGAATGGCGGTATCCCGCAAAGCTTTGAGTAGAATACCCAAAGCGCAGTTTCCGTGTCGTCTTACTACCAATTTTCTGCTTTGCTTTGGCTACCATGTTGGCAGACTCGAAAGTAAACAGAAAGATCAACTGGTAGTAATCCGTACTGAACATATTATACATTATTTTCAGTATAGTTGAGCTTATTATTGACTAGAGTCATGCTCTGAAGCGGGGTTGAGTGCCAGGTTGCGCAGCTCTATTATGATTGGCTCTCGGTGGTTCAGAAAGGGATCCCAGCAGGCGACACTCCCCCAGCGGAAGCGATAAGCTAGGAGAGTCAATTAGGTCTCTGAAGCTATGGACGCCGCCGAAATTGCCGCCTTGAAAGAGCGCATCAAGCTAATCCGCGAACGCCGGCCAGCGGTAGCCAAGCTGTTGGAAAAGCCAGACTTGGGCAGCTTGCGCGTGGATGTCAACCAAGCGCTGGAGGAGATCGACGAGTTGCTCTACGAGTTCGAGCAGACTTTTGGCCCGGAAAGCTAGAGGGCTAGTTCCTGATAAGCTGCTGCAACTGGGCCAGAACCTCAGCGCTGTGGCGGCTGGGGTTTACAATTGGGTCGATTTCTCGCAAAATCCCCTCCGGGTCGATCAAGAACGTATTGCGCAGGGCAACATCGCCCATCCAGGATCCGTAGGCTCGACTGACCGTGCCGTCGGGATCCGACAGCAAAGGAAACTGTAGCCCCTCTGCCGAGCAAAAGCGCTTGTGGGAGTCCACCGAGTCGGCGCTCACGCCCACAACCTGCGCCCCCATGGCCCGGAACTTGGGCAAATCTTGCTGAAAGCGGCGGGCCTCAATCGTACAGCCGGAAGTGAAGTCGCGGGGGTAAAAATACAACACCACCCACTCCCCCCGAAAATCCGCCAGCCGCCGTATTTGCCCGGCTTGATCTGGCAATGCGAACTCCGGTGCCGGAGAACCTATTGGCGGGAGAGGAGTAGTTCCCCACTGGGCCCAGGCAGGCTGAGTCATCCCAAAGCCCACAAGCAGGCCCACAACCAATCCCATGAAAACCCTGCCCAATTCCCTCACTGCCCCTCCGAGACCTCTCTAGAACCCATCTCTAGTTTACATAACTTTATTATGAGTCCAGGAACTCGCCTCACTGCGCAGAAGCAAGCCAGCGGGGTGGGAAGCATCTCCACTCTGCCAGCTCAATGTTGCCGCTTTGCCAATTCCTTTGCCAATTCAAGGTAACCACTTGCAGAGCAAAAGCTGCGGAGGGATCCCCAACCATCGCCAGAGTTGAGAGGTGCGTTCGATGGGGGTGTAGCGCAGTTGGGCGTACAGTTGCCGCGCGGGGAGATTGTCTTCCAATACGTGCAGATGCAAACAGCGGTAGCCCCACCCTTTCGCCACCCCTTCAGCACTGAGCAAAAGCAGACGAGCAATTCCTCGCCGCCGCCAGCCGGGCAGCACCGCCAAGTTGGAGAGGTAGGGATACTTCCCGTGGGCTGTGACCCGCAAAGAGATCTCGGCAGTGCCCACCACTTCGGATCCCACCGCAGCTGCCAGACAGCAGTAGTAGGGATCCCTTGCGGCCAGCCTGAGGCGCAACTCTTCGCGAATGCCCAGCTTGCGAATTGGGTAGATCCAGCGTTGCAGACCTGAGGGGGGATGAAAAACCTGGGCTAGAACTTCGGCCAAGGGATCCAGATCATTCGATGTAGCTGGGTAAACTACGGGGGAAGGCAACACAGGTTGAGATAGGGCAACCGCAAGCATTCTCCTTATTTTCCCAAACAACTTGCAAACAACAAAACAATAAGTGGTGACCCCCACGGGAAGCCACCACTGAACCGGTAGAACTTGGCCACAGGGAGGAAAACCACCCCTGCCGACGCGGACTAACCGCATCCAAGACTTAACTAAGACTTATTCAGTTGTCTTAACTTGTTTCCAATTTCTAGGCCAGCGCCAGTGGCCGCTCCGACACCAGAATCCGACTCTGAGGTTTACGATGAGATCTCCAGATCGCTAAAATGGCAGGCTGAGCCGTTGATGCGATAGATATCATCCGTGATGGGCTGGTAACCCACTTCCACCAGATCGGACTTGGCAGGAGCAAATATGCGGATAATTGCTCTAGCAATCTTTGAGAGAAAGGTAAACATAGCAACCTCCTGAAAGTGAGAGTGAAACTATGAACTGAGAGAACCTCGAATTGCTAAAGCCCGCAGTCCTTGTCCCACTGAGCGCTGGTTCCGACTCGCAGAGCTTGCAGGTTGAGAGCACCTGAACCTGATCACCGATTTTCCCACCCTGACTCGCTCATGAATGGAGACTCAAAATAGCCGGCTGAGCTTGTTGATCTGGCAAAACCACTTTTATTTGAGGATTATTTGAGGAACACCTAGAGCGCTCTCTCACTTTCCCAGTGGCTTGTGCAGCAAGCCCAACTGCTATCTGCCTAACTCCCCTTTTCTGCTTTGAGGAAAACCTGTCGTAGGTACCAGGTGCTCTGCTGAGCGAGACAACCACTTCTCAGGAGAGTCTGCCGAAGCAACGGATCGGAAGCTTGGATCAAAGCGTTGACCGACAGAGAATTTTGGACTTGAATTTTGGATTTGATTCAATCGAGAAGCGGTGCCTCGCGTTTGGAATGGGGATGAGATATTATCCTCCTCGCCTGAATCACCACATCCATAATCTAACCTATAGCCGATCTCTCCACCAAGGGCGGCAACCATTCTTAACAGGCTGGATCATTCCTTTAACTTGGTCTTTTCATCTCTTTTTGGTTCAGGTCAATGAGGGATCCCAGCATTCTGGATTCGGATTCCTCAGCCTCTTTCCGTCACAGGACACCTGATTTTTTGGGGAAACAAGCTGGCTCGGCGCGAGCCTTGAGCTAAACAGAAATAAACGCAAAAAAACAACGACCAACCCCTGCTTCGGGCTTAATCGCCGGAAGGAACTCATTCCCTATCCTAGAAAACTCATTCCAGCTGTAGCTCGTTTTCCAGGTTAAGAGAATCTTGATTTCGGGGCCGAGAACGCAGGATCAGCAGGGAAAAGTAGGGGGGCCGGTAGTCGGCCAGTCCTTCCAGGGTGGGGAAGAGGGTTTGCTGGGGCCAGCCGGCCCAGACCACCAAGCTGGCTTGTTGCAGCCAACCTCTTTCGGCCAGCCACTGCCAAACCTGAGGGTAGACAGAGGCCACTTTCATGAGGACGACTACCTCAGCCCAGGCACAAGCCTGCTCCAGTTCCGAGAGGGCAAACAGAGCCGGTAAAATCGCCAATTTCTCGGAGCCGAGCACCAAGGGGGATCCCAGGGCAGCAGCAGCGGCTAAGGGAGAGCACACCCCCGGTATGGCCTGGATGGGCAAGGCGGGGATCCGCTGCCGCAGGGCTTGGGCCACGTAGGCGAAGGTGCTGTAGAGGCCCACGTCTCCCTCACAGATAAAGGCGACATCTTCTCCCCTTTCTAGGAGTGGGGCTAGTTGCTGGGCAGCCACTCGCCAGGCAGCTTGCAGGACTTCCGGCTGGGTGACAAAGGGCAGGCGAAGCGGCAAGAGGGTTTGTTCCGGTCGCAGCCAAGGGCGCACAATCTGATAGGCCAGGCCCGGCTGGCCGGCGGCATTTTGGGGACAGGCCACCCAGTTGACCGTGCTGAGGATGCGGGCTGCTTTGACCGTTATCCAGTCGGGATCCCCTGCTCCAGCACTGATCCCCCAAAAGGTTCCCAGACCCATACTTAATTACGTATCAGGCGGTCTCTGTACTGCCCGTACTTCCTTCCTTCAGGCGATCCAAGGCTTCCTGCAAGGAGTTGCGCAAAGATAGGAACTTCTCCAGGCGCACCAGTTTCACCGTTTGGGTAATGCGGGGGTTGCTCACCACCTGAAAGATACCTGCGCGGCCCTGCACCAGCTTGGCCAATTGCACCAGGGCGCCGACGCCAGAGCTGTCGATGAAGTCGATCCCTGTCAAATCCAGGATCAGGTTAGGGGATCCCTCTTCCAGGTATTTGGTGACCACCTTAACAAAGACCGGCTCGGAAAAGGCATCCAGAAGGCCAGTCAGGTGAAAGACCTGGCAGTTTTCCAGCGCCTCGCGGCTGCCGCGCAAGCTGACCGTCAGAGATAGGGGTTCCGGAATGGCTCTTCTCCTTTCAACCATCTCGACAGAAGGGAACACCTGAGAGAGGCCCCAGGGTGGGTTCAATCTCGGGTGTGGAGATAGCTTAGCATCCCCGTTCTCCGCGGGAGACGGTATTTTTCCGCGGGGTCTTCGGGGGAATTACGCCTGGGAGCAGGGATCTCTTCTTTCTGTTCCCTCGTGGCAAGCCAGGAGTCCTTGGGTAGGATGGGGGCAACTGTGCCGGCAAGGTCGGCCCGCAGTGCACGAATGGCTTTTGGGAGCCTGTCAGGTTTTTAAGGGGTGGGCGGTTGGGAGAGGATCACCAAGATCCAAAGATGCAGCAGCGACAATTCAACCTTTCCCCCGGCGCTTTGGCTTGGGTGGGGGCAGGGCTGGGTTTGGGCTTAACGGCTGCCGCCTTTGGTGCCGCCTGGGGAACAGGGATCTACCTTCAAGATCACGTGCTGCCGCAGGTGGAAGCAACCCTCTCGCAAGCGATGCGGCGGCGCGTGGAATTGGGGGAGGTGAGGTTTCTGGCCCCCTGGCAGGTGAGCTTGGGAGAAAGCCGCGTTGAACATCTGGCCAGTATCGGCTCCATCGACCTCAGCCCTGATTTCTGGACTTGGCTGCAGACGGGTCAGTGGGTGCTGAATGTTACCCTAAACCAGCCGCAACTGCTGCTGATGGAAACGCTGGATCGCGGCTGGGCGGATGTGCAGTTTCAACTGCCCGAAGGGGAGGGATCCCTGCCCTTGCATGGGCTGAACATCCGTTTGCGCCAGGGATCCCTGACGGCCATCCCTTTGGTGGGGGAGCGACGCCAGTTTGATCGGCTGCAGGGCCAGGTGCAGGTGTGGCTGACTCACAATGCCCCGCCAGGAGAGGAGGATCTTTTCGGGGGGCGGGCCAGTTTCCAGGCGACGGCACGGTTGCTCCCTCGGGAGGGGGAGGGGGGGTACCCCCTGCAGCTCAGGGGGGTGGCGGATTTTGCCCAGGCTTCCGGTTCGGTGACGCTTTCTGCGGCTCGTCTGCCTTTGGATCTCTTGCCCAGTGTGGTGCCGGCGGCCCCTTTTGCGGAGGTGCAGGGGGAAACTGGCTTGGATCTCCAGGTGCTCTGGCGGCGGGATCAACCGCTGGAGTTGACGGGGCAGGCCCAGGTTCAACAGGCTCGGCTGGATCTGGAGATGCTGCCGCATCCCTTTGAAGAGGTGAACGGCTCCGTTGGCTTTACCTTGCAGGGGTTGGAGCTGCAGGGAGTCAGCGGTCGTTTGGGTCAGCTTTCCTTCACAGAGCTGAAAGGCCCTGTGGACTGGAGCCAGGGGCAGGGGTTTGGTTTGCAGGCGGAACTGGTGCCGGCCAGTCTTCAACAGATCCAAGAGACGTTTGACGTGACTGGCCTGCCGGTGGCGGTGGAGGGGGTGGTAGGGGGATCCGTAGCGGTCACTGGAGCCTTGGATCAGCCGCAGATCCGGGGACAGTTGCGGGGGCTTTCGCCGGGGCGGGTGGATCGCCTGCCGGTGTCGGAGTATGCCTTTGGCTTCCACTTTGCGGATCAAACCTTGACTTTTGAGGCAATCGACCTAAGGGCGGCGGGGGGTCGCATTCAGGGATCCGGCCAATTGCAATGGGCTGCCGGCTTGGCGGGCCAGTTCCAACTGCAGGTGACGGGGATGGATGCGGAGCAGGTGCTGGCTTTCTACGGGGGAGACTTGCCGCGCCGGGGCGCTCTTCCTTGGGTGGGGCCGGTTTCCGCTCAAGTGCAGGTGGCGCTGACGGGATCCCAACCGCGGGCGGAGGCCAGCTGGGAAAGTCTTGGGGGAGAGATTGCCGGAAGAGGGCAGCTGCAGGTTTTGCCGGAGGGTCGGGACTGGGTGGTGCAGGTGCCGCAGGCGGTGCTGGACGTGGGCGGAGGCCGGGTGGCGGTGGCGGGGCGGTGGGCGGGGGGACAGCTCCAGACGCAGTTGGCTCCTCAGGAGGTGCCGCTGGCCTTTTTCAACCCCCAATGGCCGGGATCCCTCTCTGGCGAGCTGACGGCGCAGCTGGACAGGGCGGCGGCAGCAGAAGTGGGCTTCCTGGGGGCGTTGCGGGCGCAAGGGTCGCTGGCTTTGTTGCAGCCTTTGGGAGCGAGGGGACGGCAGTGGGTTGAGGGCATCCGCGGCCAGGTGACTTGGGAGGGATCCGGACTGCATATCCAGGAGGCGGAGGTGTTGGCAGGTGGCACTCGCCTGGCCAGGGTCGAAGGGCAGATCCCCTTGGATCCCCAGACGCTGCAGGTGGGATCCCTGGATCTGAGCTTTACCACCGACGGGATTACGCTGGCAGAAGTACCCGGCCTGCCGCCGCTGGTGAAAGGAGTGCTGCAGGGATCCGGCCAGATCCGCGGACCTCTGGACACCTTGCAGGTGACTGGCAAGGCGCAGTTGCGGGGCTTGCAGGTGGGAGATGTGGCCTTTGAAGACTTGGCCGGGCCCTTTCAGGGGTCTGTTCAGGGGACGGAAGTGGATCTGCGGGGGAAGCGGGATCGACTGGCGCTGCAGTTGGATCCCCAGTTTCAGCCTTTGCAGTTTCAGGTGCAGCGGGGCGAGGCGGAAATTCGCGGCCAACGCCGGCAAGAGGAGCTCCAGGTGGCAGTGAACCAGTTGCCTCTGGCTTTGCTGGGGGGGGTGGCTGCCGGGCCGTGGGCCAGTCTGCAGGGAACCCTCGAGGGGGAGGTGGCAGTTGACCTGGCAAGCGGCGCCGCCCAAGGACGGGCTGCGGTGGCGGATCTGCAGTTGGGAGGGATCGAAGTACGGGGCTTTTCGGTGGATTTCGACTACCAGACTGCGGGCGACTCCGGCTCTCCCCGGCTGACCATTGCTCAAGCCCAACTGGATTTGTTCGAGAGCACCTATACGGCTAGGGGCACCTTAGAGCTGCCTGCAACTCTTCTGCAAGCCGGTTTGGATCCCACCTTGGCGGCTCTCGCTCCCCAAATTGACCTAGAGATCAGCACCCATCAAGGTCGGCTAGAAGATATCATCTCCGCCTTCAAGTGGCGGCAGTGGCGCGACCTCACCACCCGGGGTTTCCAATTGCCCCCCTTGGGCCCTGCCTCGGTGTTGGAGACCGATCCGGTTGGTTTGCCCAACCATCCTCTCCTGGAGCAGCTGGAGTACTATGCCCAGATCTTGGCCGTCCACCTGGAGACCTTGGCCAGCCGCATGGATCCGCTGTTCGCGTCAGCGGTGCGGAGCACTTTCCCGCCGCCCACAAGTCTGCGAGGGGAATTCCAAGCCAGCGTTAGCCTGGTCGGCAGCCTCAACCGGCCTAGCGTCAGCTTTCACCTTGAGGGCCAGAATTGGCAGGCAGAGGAGTTTGGCATCGAAAGCCTTACTGCCAGGGGCAGCCTGGCTGGAGATGCAGTTGTGTTGGAGCCGCTGCGGTTGCGCAGTGGCGAACGTCAAGCCCTTTTTGTGGGCAAGCTGGGCCTAGAGGAACAGTCGGGATCCTTGCAAATCCAAGGATTGCCTCTGGCTTTGCTGGACCGCTTCCTGCCAGAGGAGCTGGAGCTGCAGGGGGATCTCAACCTGGACGTGGAGCTGGCCGGCAACCTGCGGGATCCCCATGCCCGCGGATCCCTGACAGTGGTCAACGCCCAGATCAACCAGGTGCCGCTGCGGGAGGTGGCGGGACAATTCGACTACCAGCGGGGGCAGCTGCGCCTGGACGGCGCCCTGCTGGCCAATGGTGACGAACCCATTCGCCTCTTTGGCCTGGTGCCCTACACCCTGCCCTTTGCCGAGGTGCGGGCCGAATCCGACCAGATCGACCTCACCCTGCAAGCCAAGCATGGCGGTCTGCGCCTGATCAACCTCTTCACCGACCAGGTGCGCTGGGAAGGCGGCCAAAGCCAACTGGAGCTGGCCATCCGCGGCACCTTGCGAGAGCCCAGCCTGCAGGGGAACTTGAGCGTCAACTCGGGGATCCTCAAGCTGGCAGCCCTGCCGGAGCCCATTACCGACCTCACAGGCCAGATCGCCTTTAACCTCAATCAGCTGCAAGTCCAGGAGCTGCGGGGACAGTTGGGGGGTGGATCCCTTTTGGCTGAAGGCTTTTTGCCCGTCAACTCTCGCGGTGCCCTGCAGATGGACGAAACCTCGCCACCCTTAACTCTGCAACTCCAAGGGGTCCAGCTCAACCTGCCCAACCTCTACACTGGCCATCTGGACGGCGAGGTGGCTGTCAGAGGGCTGCTTCTGCAACCTTTGCTCGAGGGGCGGCTGGAGGTTTCTCAAGGGATCGTGGATGTCAGCCCCCGCCGGGCAGAACCTGAGGCCGCAACAGCTGCCGCCGGCTCGACTTCGCCGGATCCCTTCTGGCAGCCGCGGCTCAACGGACTGGAGCTGGTCTTGGGGCCAGGGATCCGCGTGCAGCGTCCCAATCTGTTTGAATTCAATGCTGCCGGCACCTTGCGCCTGTTTGGCACTCCTCAGGATCTGCGCCCAGCGGGCACCATTGCCCTAGAGCGAGGCCGCATCAACCTGCCCCTTGCCAACTTTCGCCTGGATCGCTCCCGCTCCAATACCGCCACTTTTGACCTAGACAACCCCTTCGATCCCTTCCTGAACCTGCGCTTGATGACCCAGGCCATCGAGGTCTATCGCTTTCCCCAAGAGCTCTCCCCCTTCGACACCAACCGCAACCTGCCGGGATCCCAGCAGAGCATCGAGATTTTCGCCACGGTCAACGGGCGGGCCAGCCAGCTGGCTGAGGCGGATCCCCGCAACGGGGTTCTGGCCCTTTCCAGCAGCCCCAGCCGCTCCCCCGAAGAGATCGTCGCCCTCCTGGGAGGCACAGCTCTGGCCCGCCTCAACCCCGAAGCGGGAGTGGCCGGCCTGGCCGGAACTGCCTTGCTCAACGATGTGCTGGACACGCTGCGGGACACCCTGGGCCTAGACGAGGTGCGCATTAGCCCCGTCCCCCAGGTCGATACCCGCGCTGCCAACCGCTCCTCGATAGGGCTAGCGCTGGAGGTGGCCCGCGATCTGGGGCCAGCCACTTCCATCTCGGTGCAGCGCAACCTAACGGATCCCTTTCAGCCCACCCGCTACAGCGCCCGCTACCGCCTCAACGAGCAAACCCTCACCCGCGCCAGCACCGACCTCGAGGGCAACAATGTCATTTCCATCGAGTTTGAGACCCGCTTCTAATGGGATCCGCTCCGGAGTTTGGCAGCAGGCTTTGGATGGCCAGGGATCCCTTGAAAAAAGATTTAGTGGAAAAAGCTGCCTTACAGGTAACGGCTAATGTCTTCTCCTCGCTCCGCCAAAAACGACAAGGCCCGGAAGCGCAGCCCTGCCACCTGGTCGTAGAAGGGGTTAAGTTTGCACATGGGCGGAATATGCATCACCTTGTGGCCAAACAACACCACATCTCGCTCGAAGGGACAGCGGGCCGGGATCCACCGGCAAAGGAAGTGGGCCAAGCGGGGATCGCGGATGCTGAAGTTATCGATAGCCGATTGGATGGGTCGCAATGGAGCCTGCAACCAGTCGCGCAGGTGAGTTGTAGGTTTGAAGTGCACGGAAGTCATGGAACCGGTCAGCTCCTGAGGAGCTCTGCGAGCACGTTGCCAAGAAATAGTTGTGGAACCCATAAGCTTTCACCTCACACCTTTACCTTTGAAGAAGGAGCAACCTTTGATCGATTACGGCGCATGAAATCGTCAATAATCGACAATTCTTATGCTTTGTGTCGAGTTTGTATTGAGGGAAACATCAGCCATCTCTCTTCCCTCTGTTAGTCTGCCTTCCTCAACAGAAAGCTTGCTTCTGTAAACAAGAATCTCTGCTCAATGTTGTAGAGCTACATGTTTTGTCTCCAAAAGTTAATATGTAACGAAAAATACAAAAACTCCTCTGCTCTTGTCCACCAGCCGATTCCCTGTCAGGATCCCTGAAGTTCCTCAGCTTGGGCTCTGGAGCCAGATGGGTATCCATCGCTCCTATTTCTAGGATGGAACAAGCCCTTTGGGCGGAGTAGAGGGATCCCCGTAATCACACTTGCCTTGGCAGGGTTGTTTTTCTTTTGATCGAGTTTGGCTTGGGAGCGTCTCGGTTGGGAGTTACGGAGGATAACAGCCAAGGGATGCCGGCTGCTGAGCGTTCTACAATGCCAGGAGAGATTCCCAGCGGGTGCACATCCGGCGGTGGGTTGGGATCCTTGATTTTGTCTCTGGCTTTCTTGAGAGGCTGCCCATGAAATTGGCCTATTGGATGTACGCTGGCCCTGCCCATATCGGCACGCTGCGGGTGGCCAGCTCCTTCAAAAACGTTCACAGCATCATGCACGCTCCTCTGGGAGACGACTATTTCAACGTGATGCGTTCCATGTTGGAGCGAGAGCGGGATTTTACTCCGGTAACCACCAGCGTCGTTGACCGGCAGGTGTTGGCGCGGGGATCCGACGAAAAGGTGATTCGCAACATCGTCCGCAAAGACGGCGAGGAGCAGCCGGATCTGATCGTCGTCACCCCCACCTGCACCTCTAGCATTTTGCAGGAAGATCTGCATCACTTTGTCCGGCAGGCCCAGTTGGCCAGTCGCTGCGATGTGGTGCTGGCAGATGTCAACCACTACCGGGTTAACGAATTGCAGGCAGCGGATCGCACCCTGCAGCAGATTGTGGAGTTCTATATCACCAAAGCTCGCAAAAGCGGGGAGTTAGACGGCCTGCCCCAAAAGACGGAGCGGCCTTCCTGTAACATCCTTGGCATTTCCACCCTAGGGTTTCACAATGCCCATGATCTGCGGGAGCTGAAGGTGCTGCTGCGGGATCTGGGGATCCAGCTCAACCTGGTGATCCCGCAAGGGGCCAGTGTCCACGATCTCAAACACCTGGGGCGGGCTTGGTTTAATGTGGTGCCCTACCGGGAGCTGGGGCCGATGACAGCTCGCTATCTGCAGCAGGAATTCGGCATGCCTTACATTGAGATCACCCCGATGGGGGTGGTGGAAACGGCTCGCTTCATCCGCCAGATCCAGCAGACCCTAAACGAGCAAGGGATCCCTGTCGATTATGAAGCCTACATCCAGGAGCAAACGCTTCACATTTCCCAAGCGGCCTGGTTTTCCCGCTCCATCGACTGCCAAAACCTAACCGGCAAAAAAGCGGTGGTCTTCGGGGATTCCACCCACGCGGCGGCCATCACCAAAATCCTGGCCCGCGAGATGGGGATCCACGTGGTGTGGGCGGGCAGCTATTGCATCTACGATGGGGAGTGGTTCCAGGCAGAGGTGGGGGAATATTGCGATCAGGTCTTGATGACAGAGGACCACACCCGCGTGGCGGATGCGATTGCCCAGGCGGAACCTGCTGCGATTTTCGGCACCCAGATGGAGCGGCATGTGGGCAAACAGCTGCGGATCCCTTGTGGGGTCATCTCGGCCCCCATCCACGTGCAGGATTTCCCTATCGGCTACCGGCCCTTTTTGGGCTACGAGGGCGCCAACCAAATTGTGGACTTGATCTACAACTCCTTTACCCTGGGCATGGAAGATCACCTGTTGGAGATCTTCGGTGGCCACGACACCAAGGAGGTGATTCACAAGAGCCTGAGCGCCGATTCCGACCTCATCTGGACGCGGGAAGCCCAGGCGGAGCTGAACAAGGTGCCCGGCTTTGTGCGCGGCAAGGTTAAACGCAACACCGAAAAATTTGCCCGCGAACGAGGCTTGACCGAGATCGGTGTGGAGGTCATGTACGCCGCCAAAGAAGCTTTTGGAGCTTGAAGGGATCCCGTTGACAACCTTTACCCTGGGTGGGATCTTCCATCTGACGTTTGCCTATGCGTCTCCTGGTTACCGGCGGGGCGGGCTACATCGGCAGCCACACCTGCAAAGCTCTGGCGGCCTCTGGCCATCTGCCCATCACTTACGACAACTTGGTTTACGGGCACCCCTGGGCAGTTCGCTGGGGGCCGTTGGAGATTGGGGATCTCGCCGACCGCCAGCGGCTTGATCAAGTCATCCAGCACTATCGCCCAGAAGGGGTGATTCACTTTGCTGCCTATGCCTATGTGGGCGAGTCGGTCAAGGATCCCGGCAAATACTACCGCAACAATGTGGCCGGATCCCTGAGTTTGTTGGAGGCCATGCGGGATCACGGGATCCCTTACATAGTGTTCTCCAGCACCTGTGCCACTTATGGGGTGCCAGAGCGGATCCCTATTCCCGAAAGTCATCCGCAACGTCCCATCAACCCCTACGGCCAGAGCAAGCTGATGGTGGAGCAGATCTTGCAAGATTTCCAGGTTGCCCACGGGATCCGATCCATTAGCCTGCGCTACTTCAATGCCGCCGGAGCCGATCCCGATGGCGAAATTGGGGAGGCCCATGACCCGGAAACCCACCTGATCCCCTTGGTGTTGGAGGCCGCCGGCGGCCAACGTCCTCACATCACGGTTTTTGGAGAGGACTACGATACCCCCGATGGCACCTGTATCCGCGACTACATTCACGTCACCGACCTGGCTCAAGCCCACGTGTTGGCGGTAGAAGCGCTGGCCTCTGGCCGGCCCATACAACCAGCCTACAACCTGGGCAATGGCCAAGGCTTTTCCGTCAAAGAGGTCATTGCCACCGCAGCAGCCGTGACCGGAAAGCGGATCCCGGTGCAAATGGGAGCGCGCCGCCCTGGGGATCCCCCGCGCTTGGTGGGCGATGCCGGCGCCATCCTTCGCGATCTCAACTGGAAACCTCTCTACACCGACCTGGCCGAGATCATTCAAACTGCCTGGCGCTGGCACCAGAAGCGACCCTACTTTGGGAAAGCCAAGCCCTCGGTGAGCTAGGAACGCCTAGCCCGGCGGGCGATAGGATAGGGAGAAACCGCCCGGCTAACAACTTCCCCGCCCCGCATGGACGACAAGATCACACCCGATACCCTCGCGGTTGTCATGACCACGGTGGGATCCGAAACCGAGGCCCATCGCTTGGCTCATACCTTGGTGGCCGAACGTTATGTGGCCTGTGCCCAGGTCTTGCCCGGGATCACGTCCTACTATCGCTGGCAGGGATCCCTGCAGACCGATGCCGAGTTCCTCATCCTGCTCAAATTGCCCGCAACTGCCTATCCCCGCCTGGAACAACGGCTGCGAGAGCTGCACCCCTACGCTGAGCCCGAGATCCTGGCCCTGACGGCCAACTTGGTGAGCACAACCTATTTGGCGTGGGCCCGCGACCAGGTAGGCTAGGGAATAGTGCACAGTTGGCCATGATCGCCCTCTACCCCGGCAGCTTCGACCCGATTACCCTTGGGCATCTCGATGTTATCGAGCGAGCCAGTCGTCTCTTTTCTAAGGTGATTGTCGCCGTCTTGAAAAACCCCAACAAAACCCCTCTGTTCAGCCCAGAGCAGCGGCAAGCCCAGATTAGCCTGTCCACGGCCCATCTCAAAAATGTTGAGGTTGATACGTTTTCAGGTCTGACGGTGGCCTACGCCCGTCAACGGGGGGCAAAGGTGATCGTGCGCGGCTTGCGAGTCTTGTCGGACTTCGATGTGGAGCTGCAAATGGCCCACACCAACAAGCTGCTGGCTCCCGAACTGGAAACCTTGTTCCTTGCCACCGCCAGCGAGCACAGTTTTGTCAGCAGCAGCCTGGTGAAGGAGGTCGCCAAGCTGGGCGGCCCCATCGATCATCTAGTGCCCGCTCCGGTGATTCGAGATTTGCGGGAGCGCTTTCCCTTGGCCTGAGGGCTCAGGGATCCCCTCTCCTTCCCCAATCAAAATTCAAAGGGCTGCATCCCTGCCGTCACCGGATCAAACCCCACCGGGAAGCAGGTGCTGTGATTGTAGAGGGATCCCCTCAAATTGGCCCCTTCCAAGCAGGCTCCCTCAAGGTCGGCATAGCGCAGGTCGGCACAGCGCAGGTCGGCCTTCGCCAGATTGCTGCCCCGCAGGTTGGCGTAGCGCAGGTTAGCCCCATGCAAATCGGATCCCTCGAGATTGGCCCCTCGCAGATCGACCCCCCTCAAGAAGGCATACTCCAAGCAGGACTGGGGAAAATGGCGCTCTCCCCGCTGGTAGCGGCTGAGCAACTCTGAGGCCCCTTGTAGAGCACACTGGGCAATGGTTTGAGTCATGGTACTGCTCCCAAATCAGACTGGATGCCTTATTTCTATCCTCATCCCTATCATCGGGTTGACCAGGTTTTGATCATCCCTGCTTAACAAATGATTTCAGTTTTTGAGTGGATTGTTGCCCCCAAGTTTTTTTGGAAAGATCTATCCTCAGAGATATAGAAGTCTTTCCTAATCGGCAGCTTGTGCAGCAATGTTTCTTAATCCTTTTTGTGAAGGATGCTTAACGGCTGGGCTTGATCGCCAACCCCAAACCCCACCGGGAACGCAAGCTGACCTGATCTTGCTGGGCTGTATGGATCCCTCAATTTCTTCTTTTTCAGCACTCCCCCAACCAGAAGGTGTTTCTCCAGAGCTGATTGAACCAAGATAATTGGGATAATGATCGACTGGATCACATCCGTAGTTTGCGATTGAGTAGGGATTCTCTGCAAGCGATATAGACCCTTATCTCTGTTCAGGATGTTCACCTTTCTTTAACTAGAGCTCTATGCCCAAACGTAAGCGAATCGGGATCCTCACCAGCGGCGGCGATTGTGGCGGCCTCAACGCCGTGATTCGAGCGGTGGTGCGGCGGGCCCGCGACTACGACATGGAAGTTTATGGCATCAAAGATGCGACGGCAGGGCTCATGGCTCGACCGGTGGAGGCGGAGCTGCTGGATGTGAAGCGGGTTTCCGGCATTTTGCGCTACGGCGGCACCATCTTGGGCACCGTGAACAAAGGCAACCCCTTCGCCTACCCTATGCCCGATGGCAGCTTGGTGGATCGCTCGGCAGAGGTGATCACCGGCTACCACCGGCTTGGGTTGGATGCGCTGATCGGGGTGGGGGATGATGGCAGCTTGGCCATTCTCCGGCAACTGGCCCTGCAGGGGGATTGGAACTTTGTCGGGATCCCCAAGACCATCGACAACGATGTCGGTGCCACCGAGTATTCGGTGGGGTTCAACACAGCTCTGAGCGTGGCTGTGGAAGCCCTAGATCAGCTCACCTACACGGCCATCAGCCACAGCCGAGTCATGGTCATGGAGGTGATGGGGCGGGATGCTGGCCACATTGCCATCAGCGCTGGCATTGCCGGGGGGGCGCATGTGATTTTGATCCCGGAAATTCCCTACAAGCTGGAGAATGTCTGCAAAAGAATCCGCGACCGCAAAGAGCGGGGCAATAACTTCAGCATCGTGGTGGTGGCGGAGGCAGTTCGCACCGAGTCGGGGGAGCCGGTGACCTACACCAACAGCCTGGGGCAGTCTCTCTACGGCGGCATCGGCCATTACATCGGCAACGAGATCGCCCTGCGCACCGGCATCGAGACGCGGGTTATGGTTTTGGGCCACCTGCAGCGGGGAGGTACGCCCTCTCCTCTGGATCGCCTGCTGGGAGCAGCCTTTGGGGTGGCTGCTGTGGACTTGATCGCCCAAGGCAAATACGACCGCATGGTGGCCTGGCAAAATCGGCGGGTGGTGGATGTGCCCCTGGCAGAGGCCATCTCCCAGTATCGGCGGGTGGAGGTGGACGGGGCTTTGATCGCCACGGCCATTGGGCTGAATACCTACGTGGGCGAGGTGGATCCGCAGCTTTTGCGCAGCATTTCCCCCTGATCTTCCGGCAAAAAGGACACGTGGGCAGAGACAATCTTCCAGCCGATATCGGGGAACCTGTACCCCATCTGGCTTTGGCGGCCCAAGCGAGGGATCCCGTTCACCGGACGGCGAAACTCTAAGGTGACCGAGCCGCAATCCGCCCCAAAGGTGACTACCTGCAAACGCAGCATCTCGCGGGCCAAATTCGTGGGAGGACGCCGTTGGCGAAAAGCCTTGATCTCGTCTCCCCCGTAGAGATTTTCCCCCACACCAAAGCGCACCACCTGGGGGCCATCCCAAAACAGGCGGTTCAGGGTGGGCACATCATTGCTCGTCAGGGCAGCTTCGTACTGATGGTAGAGCATGCCTCTAACCCCCAAAACCCTGAACTTTGCTGAATTTACTGAGCTTTAGGCGGTTTGGCAAAAGTCATTGAGAGGGATATAGTAGACCAAGTTTCCCCCTGATCCTTGAGTCCACCGCAACGGTTGCCGGGAAGTGAAGGGGGAAAGCGCTCGGGGGGTATTCCTCAGGGCTTTGCGGGATACCGCCTTCCTGTTTGGACTCCGTCCCGCTGACGCGAACAGAGATAGGCAGGATGCGATCGCTTCTTTCCTGAACCATGTTCAGGAGAGTTCAGCGTGAATGTATCAGTTCGGTTAGCTCTGCCACCACCTCGGGGCGATTCACCACACTCATGGGCCGGGCTCTCGTGCAATCGAAATGGGATCCTATCGGCTCCAGGAGCAGCAGGAGGTTCTGGAAGAACAGCGGGATCCCATCGTGCGGCAAGACATCTCTAGGATCTAGGGGCTGAGAACGGCTTGCAAAGACCGCACATCGCAGTAGTACACCTGATGGCGGTGGGCATACCCCTTCAGCTCCACAGCCTGATGGGAGAAGCAGGCGGCTGCCTGCCCCAGCTGTTTGGCCAAGCAGGTATAGGTGTCCTGGCTGATCGCCAGGTCGGCGTTGAGGGTGCGGGTAGCGCTCTCGATGCGAAAGGCCAAATTCACCGTATCTCCCAGAGCCGTATATTCTTGGCGGGTGTTGTTGCCCACCTGGCGCACGATTGCCGAGCCTGTGTTGACCCCTGCCCCCAGACGAATGGGAGAAGGCAGCGGAAACTCACTGTTCAGCTGCTCGGTCATTTGAAACAGCTTCGCTATGGCCTGCAAAACCGACTTCACATCGAGGTGAATTCCCGGCACTTCCGTGCCCAGAGAAGCAGTGTTGGCTTGGGGCACATGGAACCAAACGGCCATAATCGCATCGCCAATGTATTTATCGACAGTGCCCCCGTACTGCTGAATGATATCCCCACCCCGCCGGAACCAATCGCCCATCACCTGGGAAAGCAGGCGCTCGTCCAGTTGTTGAGTCAGTTGTCCGTAACCTCGCACATCCACCACCGCCACCGAGATCAGCCAGCGGGTTTGTAAAACCAGGGTGTCCGAAGGTTTGGCCGCAGGGCTGGGTTCCGAGCTGGCCAGGGATCCGCTGTGGAACTCCAGCTGGGATTGTCCAAGGGTGAGGTGATCCCCATCCTGCAGCAGGGTGGGAATGCTGACGCGGCGATTGTTGACAAACGAGCCGTTGCGGCTGCCCAGATCGATGAGATAGATGCTGTTGTTGTCGAGGTATTGCAGCAGGGCATGTTGGCGGGAAACGCTGGGATCGCTCAAGACGATGGCGTTGTCCTCATCACGGCCTAGGGTCCAAGCGGTCGCTCCCGAGAGAACGTGTTTTCTTTGGCTGCCATCCGGCTCTTTTAAGACTACATAGGGT
This sequence comes from Thermostichus sp. MS-CIW-26, assembly GCF_054059115.1. Lineage (NCBI taxonomy): Bacteria > Bacillati > Cyanobacteriota > Cyanophyceae > Thermostichales > Thermostichaceae > Thermostichus > Thermostichus sp. MS-CIW-26. Next base: position 2,222 of record NZ_JBSSBV010000007.1, on the reverse strand, counting down.
GCGGCAGTGGCGGCAGATTCGCTCGTGACGCTCATGATGGGATAAGTTGTAGACGCGACCACACTTTAATAAATACGATACCCCGCTCCCCTTCGGTTGATCGGGAAGATGCCTGGGCTGGATTTCTAGGCTGTCTTCGTCGAGAGATGGAGGTCTGAGGATGGGCTTGGCGGGGGGCCAACCCGACCGATATCATTTTGTGTAGATACGTTAAGGCGTATGCTGGATCCCTTCCATCCCATTCCCGCTGAGCAACAGCCGCTCCGGCAGTATGCAGAGCTGAGGGAGGCCTTTCCTTTTTCCTGGCCCGCTTTGGAGTGGATCCCTTACTTAAAACGAATCTTTGGGGTTTGGGGAGCTGTTGTGCTGGCGGTTTCCCCGCTGGTTTGGAGCAGCTTTGCCGGAGATTGGGGCCACTTTGTCTCTGGGTCGGTGCTGGGGGCCAATGTCTTGCTCGGCCTGGTGTTGCTCCATCTCTACTTGGGATGGGCTTATGTGCGGCGGCGCTTGGTACAAGCCCAGATTCCCTATGAAGAAAGTGGCTGGTACGATGGGGCGATGTATGCCAAGTCAGAAGAGGAGCTGGCTCAGCATCGGCTGATTGTCAGGTATCAGATTGATCCTGTGTTGCAGCGCCTGCGACGGAGCTTGTGGGGCGTAGTGGGCTTGAGTGGGTTGGTGGCCCTGCTGTGGCCTCTGGGGTAGGCAGTTGGTTGGCTGTTTTTAGGATCCCGGACAGTGCACATCACTTCTGATCTGGCTCAAACCTTGCGACCCACCGCTGTGGCCATCGGGAACTTCGATGGCTTGCATCTGGGCCATCAGAAGGTGCTGCAGCCGATTCGAGATTCTCTTCAGGGGGTGCGCACTGTCCTCACCTTTCATCCCCATCCTCAAGAAGTCTTGACGAGGCGGCCTCAGCTGTTGCTCACTCCCCCTGCCGAAAAGCTGGATCTGTTGGCGCAAATGGGCTTTGAGCAGGTGGTACTGCTCCCCTTCACCCCTGCATTTGCCTGCCAGCCCCCCCAAGAGTTTATCCAAACGGTACTTGAACAGGGCCTGCGCGTTCGCCATCTCAGCGTCGGTTGGGATTTTTGCTTTGGTCACCGTCGCTCCGGCAACGCCCAAACGCTCCAGGCTTGGGGATCCGAGCGCTGCATTCCGGTGGAGGTGATCCCGGAGGCGAAACTGAACGGGGAACGGGTGAGCAGCTCTCGCATTCGAGCTGCCTTGGCGACCGGGGAGGTGTCCACTGCCGAAGCGCTCTTGGGTCGCCCCTATCGTCTGATGGGAGAGGTGGTGCAAGGGGATCAGCGGGGCCGACAACTGGGCTTTCCCACCGCCAACCTCCGCTTGCCTCCGGAGAAGTTTTTGCCCCGCGATGGGGTGTACAGCGTTTGGGTGGATGTGCCTGCTGCTGCGGCAGCTCTACCTGGGGTGATGAACATTGGCCATCGGCCCACCTTTGCCGGTTTACAGCACACCGTCGAGGTGCATCTATTGGATTGGACAGGAGATCTCTACGGGCAAGAGGTGCGGGTGGCGCTACGGGGCTTTATCCGCCCAGAGCGGAGATTTCCCACGGTGGCAGATTTGATTCAGCAAATTCAGCAAGATTGCCAAACAGCCCGCCAGCAATTGGGTTTGGCTGAGCAAGTGGGTATGGTGTAGGGGGATCTATGCCGAAGAGAGCTCGCAAGCACCGATGCTCACCCAGGCGCTGCTACCATCTCGCCAGTATTCTTTTTTCCAGATGGGGGCGTTGTGCTTGAGGGTGTCGATGGCAAATTGGCAGGCGGCAAACCCTTCGGCCCTATGGGGGGTGCCTACCGCCACCAAGACGCTGATCTCGCCAATGCGCAACTTACCGATGCGGTGGTGGATGACCACGCTGTTGGCGTCTGGCCAGCGCTGCTGAATCTGCCGGGCAATGTCGGCGAAGACCTTCAGGGCCATGGGCTCATAGGCTTGGTATTCCAGGTAATCGACAGGGCGGCCATTGGTGTTGTCTCGAACGGTACCGCTCATCACCATCACGGCCCCATTGCCCGGATGGGAGGCCTCTTGGTGGACACGGTCGATGGACAGGGGAGCCAGGGTGATCTGGAAGGAAGTCTTCAGGACGGTCAGGAGCATGACTCTAGTCAATAATAAGCTCAACTATACTGAAAATAATGTATAATATGTTCAGTACGGATTACTACCAGTTGATCTTTCTGTTT
>NZ_JBSSBV010000006.1:0-95287 GCF_054059115.1 Thermostichus sp. MS-CIW-26 | reverse complement strand
ATGTTCGTGGTCTACAAGGCTGCCATTGCCGGAGTACCTGTGGTGCTGGTTCCGCCTGCCTACACGTCGCAGACCTGCCACCGGTGTTTGCACATTCATCCCGACCCTGCGCAATCCTACCGCAATGGGAAGCAGTTTAAGTGTGGGCACTGTGGATGGGAAGGGGATGCGGACTGGAATGGAGCCAACATGATTGCTAAACTTGGGGCTGCCGTAAACCAGCCTAGAGGTCCGTGGTTGGCTTGCCAACTGCAGGGCTACCGTTCGCGCCAGCGGGCCGGAGGCCTTAAGCCCGCCCTGTACTGCGAAGTAGTCAGGGTCGGGTAGTTTACTAAGATAATGCCCAAGATTCTCGGATAAGCCTCCGTTGATTTACGCACAGGAGGGCGGCCTCGGCAAGGATAAACTCCCCGCGCGACCCCACACGTAAAGACTTGAAATAAGATTTAGGTGTTCAATAACTCATGAATCACCTGCGTTTGTTGCCCTTTCCAGCCGAGGTTGGGGTCAAGCTTGCCCTGTTGAGAGGGCTCTTTATTCACCCGCGAGCCGAGGGCCCATCGCCTCTGCACGATTGTTGCCCATGAGCTGCCGAAGGGATCCCCACACCCCAACGCCCTGCAACCTTGTCTCCTGCTGACTTCGAGAGTGCCAAGCTGCCATGTCACGCATCCTCATCATCGATGATGATCCCAGCATTTGTGCTCTACTACAGCGGTACTTGCAGCGGCAGGGGTATTCGGTTGAGGTGGCGATGACGGGGGCCGAGGGCTTACAGCAGTTGCGCGCTTTTCAGCCGGCCTTGGTAATTTTGGATCTGAACTTGCCGGATGTGAGCGGCTACGATCTCTGCCAGCAAATGCAAAAAGAGACTGGCGTGTACGTGTTGATGTTGACCAGCCGCGTCAGCCCTGCTGATAAGTTGCACGGATTCCAGTTGGGGGCAGATGACTACCTGACCAAGCCCTTCAGCCTGCCGGAGTTACAGGCGCGAGTGCAAGCCATTCTGCGGCGGCAACGCATGAAGACCGAAGTTGCCAGCGCACCGGTCTTGACCTTTGCCTCTTTGGTAATCGACCCGGAAACCCGAGCAGTCATCCGCGAGCAGCGCCTGATCAACTTAACAGCACTGGAGTTCGATTTGCTCTATGCTATGGCTCGACATCCGGGGCGGGTTTGGCGACGGGCTGAGCTGATTCAAGAGGTGTGGGATTTTAACCACGAGGGAGATGAACGGGTGGTCGATGTCCACATCGGCCAAATTCGCAAGAAACTAGAGACTGATACCAGCCAACCGGAGTTGATCCGCACCGTGCGTGGAGTTGGCTACAAGTTTGAGCCCCCCGCTCCGAAGGAGGGATGGGGAGAGGAAAAACCTTAACCCCCAAATAACTCTCCCCTCTTCACGTTGGGAGAGGGGCCAGGGGTGAGGGCCCGTTAATCCAAGCGGCGGCCTGTCAAACGCACAAAAATGTCTTCTAAGTTGGCCGGGCGCACCATGAGGCCGGTTTTGTCAGGTTCAGCTTCCAACTGCCGCTGAGCTTCCGCCAAGCTGGGGAAAAAGGTGTACTCCACCTCCCGGCCAGGACAGGATCGCACCAGCAGGGCCTCTCCATACTTGGCCCGCAGTTGCTCGGTGCTGCCCAACTCGATTAACCTTCCCCCATCCATGATGCCGATGCGGTCGCACAGCTCTTCTGCCTCCTCCATGTAGTGGGTGGTAATCAGCAAGGTCATGCCCTGCCGATTGAGATCCCGCAAGATCTCCCACAACAGCCGCCGCGCCTGGGGATCCAACCCGACGGTGGGCTCGTCCAAAAACAAAATCTGGGGGCGATGCAGTAACGCCCTGGCCACCTGCAAGCGTCGTTTCATTCCCCCTGAGAGGGTTTTCACTTTGTCTTGCCGGCGATCCGCCAGCCGCACATACTCCAGCCATTCATCGATGCGCCGTTGCCGCTCTGGGTTGGGGATGTGGTGCATACGCCCGTGGAACTCCAGGTTTTCCCAAACGGTCAGCTCTGCCTCTAGGGTGATAGGCTGCAGAACTACGCCAATTTGCTGCCGCACCGCCACCGGATCCCACACCACGTCATACCCCCCCACCCGGATGGATCCCTGGCTGGGTCGGGTAAGGCTAGTAAGCATGCGGATGGTGGTGGATTTGCCGGCGCCGTTGGGCCCCAACAGGGCAAACACTTCCCCCTGGGGGATCTGCAGGCTCAAATCTTGAACGGCAACCTGCTGCCCAAAGCGCTTCCACACCCCCTGCATTTCCACCGCCACCGTCTTGGTTTGGGGCAAGGTTGGGGCCGTCGAAAGAGCTGTCACAGTCCGCTCCGGTAAAGTGTGAAGAAATCTTTATTCTTCAGCATACGCCAGCCGTGTCAGCAAGCTGCAGGTCTTATCAGGGATCCCTGCTGCTGGCAGCAGTCTGGGTTGTCTCTTGAGCTTTTGCGTGGCTGTGATTTCGTTCTCTGGGGTTTTTCTCTGGATCTTGCAAAATAGTACACATTGCGTCTGAAGGGTGAACCGCACTCCCAAGACAACACCTGTACAGACTCTGGAAGGGGAAATTGGGCTGGATAGCTCATGGCATATCTGTACGTATCTGTACGTATGGGTAACAATAAAGACACAAGCTTGAGCGGTCTGGCTGTCAGACTGGGGCTTTCTTCTCAGTGAAGCGACCTCCCTCAGCGCCCACCGATACCCTCTACTAACCAATGTAAGGAAAATGCAGAGCAAAGACCGATTCGACCAAATTGACTTCCGGCTGGATCGCCTGGTTGGGGCTGTGTTGACCCTGGCCGAGACCGTCAGCTTCGTCAAGGATGACCTGACCCATCTGAAAGCCATTGTTCAACAACAGGTGCTGATATCCCAGGAGCAGAGCACTTGGCTGGGAGAGTTAAAGGCAATATGTCAACAGCAAGCCGATACAGCTCGTCGCCAATCTGAGACGATTGAGCGGATCATCGCCCATCTCCTGCCCGCTCAGGATCCCAAGTCTTGAAGGATCAGAGGGCAACCTGGGGGCGTGCCACAATGGCAGCAGAGCTGAGGTTTTCCACCGTTGGAGTGCCAGGTTGCAGCAGCAGGACAGGGTTCTGTTGAGGCTGAGGAGCTGCTTGCTTTCTTTCGTTGCCGACGCTTGCCTTACCTGGATCGCTTTGGCCCTCAAGAGGCCAAGCTGCCGCCGGACAACCTGCTGGAGCAATGGCGGCGGGATCGCCAAGCCCTGGCAGCCGCTGTGTTTGAGCGATTCCCCGGAGAACGGGTTGCGCCGGGCAATGAAGCTCTCTTGGCAGCTATGGCAGGCGGGGCAGAGCGGATCTACGGCGGACGGATTGCCGCAGAGCTGTTTTGGCAACCGCAGGAAGATCTCAACTGTACTGCTGAGGCAGAGCTGTTGCAGCTTGCTTCTGAACCTGTCCCTCACTCCTCCTCTCCAAGGGATCCCATCCCTGCCCCAGAAGACTACGAGATGGTGCCCGCTCTTGCGTTGCCGCCTGAAGCTGTTCCAGAGAGACGTTCAGTTTGGGTGAGCAGCTCCCTGGATCTGCTGATTCGGGATCCCACTCTCGTTGGCAGAAGTCGCCACGCCGCCCGATCCTCTTACCTGCCGGTTCATATTCGTATCGGCAAACGCCCCAAACCGGAATACGAATTGTTGCTGGCTTTGCAGGCAGAGTTGCTCGGATCCCTGCAGGGAAACGTTCCCAAGCGGGGCATTTTGATCCTGAAAGATGGGAAGTGGCACCCCGTCCACCTGAGCCGCCGACGAGCACAGGTGCGGCAATTGCTGCAGGAGTACCTGCACTCCCTCAACCAGCCGGAACCACCGCAGGTGTTCATGGCCCGCAGCCGCTGCCATCTTTGCCACTGGCGGGAGCATTGTCGCCAGTTGAACGCCGCCGCTCAACCCCTCAGCCTGCTGCCGGGCGTAACGGGATCCCGCTATCCCCTTTTGCAAGAGGCGGGGATCCACTCGATTGAAGCCCTGGCCAACGCTCAGTTGGATAGGTTGCAAGCCATTCCCAAGTTGGGATCCGGCGTGGCCCTGCAACTGCAGCTGCAAGCCCGTGCCACCCTCAGCCGGCAGCCTCTCTGGATTCAATCCCCCCCGCAAACCCTGCCCACCACACCCGTAGAGCTGTACTTCGATATCGAGGCGGATCCCCGCCACAACGTCGCCTATCTGCTGGGCCTGCTGGTGGTGGAGCAAGCCGAGGGGAAAAAGGTTACAAGCTATCACAGTTGCCTGGCCGCCGAGCCGCGGGAAGAAAGGCAAGCTTGGGAGCAATTCTTGCAACTGGCACAACGCTATCCTGACGCTCCCATCTACCACTTTCACGGCTTTGAAGTGCAGACCTGCCGACGGCTGGGGGAGCAGTACCGCACGGATCCCCGACAGCTGCGGCAGTTGTTGCAGCGCTTTGTGGATTTACAGGCCTGGGTGCAACGCTCGGTGGTGCTGCCGATCGAGAGCTATTCCCTGAAAAACATCGCCCGCTGGTTGGGGTTTCAGTGGCGTCTGCCTGATGCCAATGGCGCCCAGTCCATTTATTGGTATAGCCAATGGCTGGAAACTCGGGAGCGCAGATATTTGGAGCACTCGCTTATCTACAACGAGGATGACTGCCGGGCTACCCACCGCCTAAAAGACTGGCTGTCCCAAGGAGTCCTCCATGCCGAATGATGCGAATAAATTGACAAAGACGGCCTATCCCCAGCCGCAAATGCCGCAGCTTGCGCCGCCAGTCTTGTGGCCAGTTGCTGAGGTTTCGTTTAGAATCAGGCAGGACTGTTTGTGTTTAGTTTATCAGGGGAATCCCATGCTGTTGAAATCTCATGAATCTCCTCGCCATCAGGGCAGAAACCGTCGCGGTCGTGGGGGATCGGCACGTAAGCGCCAACTGGACAAGCGGAACCGCGCCTTGATGCAACGATTACGACAACGAGAGCAAGCTCTCAACTCTCGATCTTCTCGGCAGGGGCAAGTTAACCCTGCCTTTTTTGTGCTTGCTTCTCCTTGGCCTGGCTACGAGGGATCCCGCTTGGCTGCCTGATCCGCCCATTTCTTTCATGGCATCGAAGAATCGAAGAGTTTGCTTCTTGCGCCTTCAAGACAAAGACTGTACCCCTGCCGATAGATGCGGGTTTTGGCTGCGGGGCTCTGGATAGGTGGGAAACTCTCGGTCAATAGCGTAAACGGCTCAATTCCCGTCGCAGTCAGGATCGGGATGACAGGATTTGAACCTGCGGCCCTCTGCTCCCAAAGCAGATGCGCTACCAAGCTGCGCTACATCCCGGCTTAGCTTTTGTGATTATGCCAGATCCGCGCCTCCGATGCACACCCAAGCAGGGATCCCTCCCTCAAGGCAACAAGGGAAACAAACATTTGTCCAGGTCAGGACTTGAGCATCTTGGCCGGCATGACAATGAGGGTATTTCCCTGTCGCTCCACCACGTAGAGCTCCTGCCCGGCTTGGATTTCTAGGTTGGGAATGCTGCACTTGGCGTTCCAGGTGGAACCCAGATAAGAAACCCGCCCCCGTTCGCCTGGGGGAATGGGGGTGATTGCCCGCGCCTCGCGAGATTCCTCTACCTGAACCGATCCATGGGGCACCAGACGGCGGCTGAGGATAATCAACACCACCGATGCCCCAATCCAGCTGGCAAATTGTACCCAGATCGGCAGCCCCAAATAAGCCAAAAGCCCCGCCAAGAGCGCCGCCAGCCCCACCGAGCTGGCAACCAATTCTGGCAAAAACAATTCGGCAGAAATTAGGACTAACCCGATGACGATCCAAGGCCAAACCATAGAATCCAGGGATCCCACCTAACTCAGTATGGCTCAAAACCCCTGGATCCTCAGCAGGGATCCCTTGTCCTTAGGGAGACTGGTTGGGGCTTACCCGCCCAAGCGGTAATTCTCCAAAAACTGCAGGGGATCCATCTCTTCCTGAGGGGAGCTTTTGGGCAGGTTCTTGGATTCGGCGATCCGCATCAAGGTCTCCCAGTCGGTGCTCATGACAAAGGCCACGGCTTGGCGAGCTGCCTCTCGGTGGGGGCAGTCCTCTCCCAAGACACAGCCATCTCGACAGAGGGTGGCGCAATCGTGCGCAGTGCTCCTGGGATCCGGGCCAGCCATGATGTCTTCCTCTCGGTGGGTTTCACGTTTTCTTTAGGATACCTGAAGAGAATCTTGCGCTTGCAGGAGATTTTGGGCAGCGCGGGTAGCTTAGATGAGGAAATGAGGCGACAAGACCTGTTCAAGCAAGAGGAGCCTTATGGAGTTTTCGCAATTGCAAGCGCTGGTGGATCGAGCCTTGGAAGACAAGAAGCTCACCCGCACAGAGGTGGATCAAATCGTCAGCGCCATCCGGGCCGACGGCAAAATCTCCCCCGAAGAGATAGGCTTGCTGGAGTCCATTCGCGAAATGGTGCTCCGCCGGGAGATTCAGGTGGTGGAAACGGCAGATTGAGGGGCAGGGATCCCCTGTTGCAAGTAGAGGGTGACTTCGCTGCGATTGTGAAACAGGTGGCGGGCTCTCACCAGGGGGAAGGCACTACCCAAAATCTCCAGACTTTGCCGCAGCACCCGCAGGCGGTGTTGGTGGGGTAGCTTCAGGGTCATCACAGCTCTCCCCTGTGGCTGCAGATGGGGAGCAAAAACCACCATCAGGTGGGCGGAAGCCGGGCCATCCATGCGCATGTCGTTGAGGATCAGGTGAAACCGGCCTGGGCCACGGGCCAGGTAGGCTTGGGCGCTGAGGCAATGGTGGCGGATCCCCGGATCTTGGCTGAGGCGCTCGTCCAAGTCCGCCGGATCCACTGCCGTGACCTGCTGGCCATATAGACGCAAAATGCGCGACCATCCCCCCGGTGCTGCCCCCAGATCCAGAGCCTGTCCCCCCGGCACCAAGGGAATCTGAAACACCTGGATGGCCTCCAGCAGCTTAAACTCGGAGCGGCTGATTTGCTCTGGATCCCGCCGAAAGCGATGGATCCCACCGGCCCAGTTGGAGAGGTTCTGGGCAGCCAAGGATAGGCCCAGCCAAGCGCGAATGCCCATCGGTTGAGCCAGGATCACCACCGAGATCACCTGCTGGGGGTCTTTGACCTCCAGGGGGGATCCCACCGCTGCCATCACCTGTTCGGCCAGGGTTTCATTGACCTGGAAGGGCTTGAGAGCCGGCTCTCCAAACAGGCGCGTTTGAACCGAAAAGCTGAGGGTGGGGTCAATGGCTGCCAACATTTCCCCATCAAGGCGCAATTCAACTGGGGATCCCCCAGATAGCCGCCGTTCTTGGTGAATGGGGCAGATGTGGCGTAAAAAAATGGGCGGGTCAGCTTGCCAAGCCCCAGCCAGCTCGGCAAATGAGCGTTGGCTGCATACCCATACCAAGCCAGGTGCTTCCTTTAGCCGCTGCACGGCAGCCTCTGGATCCGCAGCTTCTATCTCCCGGATCGCCAAATCCAGAAAATCTGGGTCAGCACTGCCCAGCCATGTATGGGTATCAGGGGGGAGAGGATTGCTCAACGGGCTCGCTGCCAACGCACGTAGGGTAAAGAAGCGGCTACTTGCTGAATCTGGGCTTGAGCGGCCAGCAGTTGTCCTGTGGCGTCCCAGGTGCCCTGCACCAGCATTTGCCAGGCTCCCTGGGGGATCTCCACAGCAGCGGTATTTGCCTCCCAGCGCACCTGTTTGTTGGGCAGATCCAGCGTCAACTGGAGCTGGGGATTTTCCGCCACCGCCTTCTGCAGGGCTTGAATCACAGCCGGGGGTGCCGTAACACAAGGGATCCCTAGAGCCAAGCAGTTGCCGAAGAAGATCTCGGCAAAGCTTTCGCCAATGAGGGCGCGGATCCCCCACTTGGCCAGCGCTTGGGGGGCATGCTCCCGGCTGGAGCCACAGCCAAAATTGGCATTGACCACGAGGATCTGGGCTCCCTGGTACTGGGGTTGATCGAAGGGGTGTTGGCCGGGATCCTGGGCGCGGTCGTCGGCAAACACGTGCTGGCCCAAGCCGTCGAAGGTGACGCACTTCAAAAAGCGGGCCGGGATAATCCGATCGGTGTCGATGTCGTTGCCCAGCAGGGGGATCCCTCGGCCTGTGACGGTCAAAACTTCGCTTGACATAGGAACTTGATGAATTCTCCCAGAGAGGACTTCAGGGTATCGCAACGTTCGGCAAAACCCTGCCCAACGGCAAAGGAAAGCCGGCAAAAGGGGAAGGCTCAGCTCGGCTACCGGCGGTAAACCTGATTTTCCAAATTGCGCACCTGCCGCTCCAGCCGATCCAGCCGCCCGCGCAGCTCGTCCATTTCCGATTGGCGGGGCACGCCCAGATCCTGCAGGACGTTGCGCACCTGCCGCTGAACATAGGATTCAAAGTTGCTCTGCTCGGCTTTCACCTGGTTGAGCAGGTTGTTGATGACATTGGATGCCTCTTCTGGGTTGAGCTGCCCCTTCTGCACCAAGTCGTCGGCAGCCTTTCTCAACTGTTCTGCCAGCAGAGTGGTTGTGCCCACGCCCATTAGCAAGAGCTGACGTAAGATACTGTTGTTGTCCAATGCTGCCCTCCAAAGGACGCTTCGCGAACGGTACGGGCCTCCATGACTACCCATTTTCCTCAGTTTGCCCTCAACTTCGCAACCGGCTCGGCCAGTTTCTCCCTTTCGCCTGAGGCGGCACAACAATGGCACAAGGCTCTGCAAATCCTCTTGGAGCGACTCAAGATCCGTTCCCGACAGCAGCCTCAGGAGCCGGTTGAGTTTCGTTACCCTACTGAAGATTTCAGCTTGGAGATGTTCTGCAACCCCAACATCTGGGCTGGCCCCCACGCAGCCAAGGTGCTGGTGACTCTGAAAACCAAGGTGCTGCGCCTTTCCACCGAAGTGGAGTTCTCTCGCCTTCAAGAAGACCTCAGCCAATATCTGGAGTCCCTAACATGAGCGAAGATGCCCATGCTGCGGGAGAGGAGCCCGCGGCCATTACGGTGACGCAACTGCTGGACGAGCCGCCAGAGGGGATCCCCGGCCACTTGGAAGTGGTTGCCCTCACTTGGCACGACCGCCAGCGATCCCGGCAACGGCTGGTGAGCGACTGGGGCACCGAGATCCAGCTGATGCTGCCCCGCGGCACCCATCTTCACGATGGGGATCTGCTCTATGCGGATGCGCAGCGACACATTCGGGTCAGAGCCCAACCCGAACCGGTGCTCTTGATTCAACCTGAAAACCCCATCCAGATGGGCCAAGTGATTCATCAACTGGGCAACTGGCACCGTCCGGCCCACGTTTCCCCCCAAGGGCAGATCCTGGCGCTGGCCGATGATCCGCTGCAGGACTGGCTGGCCCACATGGGGATCCCGTTTCGGTTGGAGATGGCTGTCTTCGAGCCCAACCTGTTGGCCCACAGCCATTAACCTGAGCCTTTGCGAGCGCAAACCTGTCCCTCCGACTCATGGCCTAGGCTCCAGCCTCTGCTCCTCTGGTTACCAACCGCGCTGCAAACTCTCGGTGTTCCTCCGACTCAATTCCCCTTTGCAGCACACCCAACACCTGCTGCATGTTGCCCGTCAGCAGCGCGTCCACGGCTAACCACAACCCCGGAAACACTCGACTGTACAAGACGCCCGACTCATTGGGCTGTTGCAGCACGTACTCTCCATTCTGGAAGACATACCAGCGAAAGGCTTGCTCTTGGGTTAGCCAGACCAGATATTCCCGCACGCCGTTGCGCCGGTAGGCCCGCAGCTTATCATGCAGGTCGTAGGAAGCTGTGCTGGCGGCAATCTCCACAATCAGCTCCGGTGCACCCTCAATGTAGTCATCCTCGCTAATGCGGGACTGTCCCCCACAAGATTCGTGCATCCGCAATATGGCATCTGGCTGCGGCTCATTGTCCAAGTCCAGGCGAACGGTTGGATTGCCCGCCGACTCAACCCCCGGCGTTGCTGCTTCATAAACTCCCAGCCAGGCCATGATGTGGCTGTGTGGTCTGCCATGTCGGCGATATCTGAGGGGAGATGCCACGTAAACAATTCCCTCAATCAGCTCGGCTTTTTTGAGCTGAGGCATGGCTTGATAGCGCCGTTCAAACTCATCGCGGGTGAGACGATCGCCGCTTTCTAAGATGGGCAGTTCACGGAAGGAAGGGCTACTGACGCTCATGACCAGCTCTCTTACCAGCAGTCGCGACAGTGTTGCGGAGCAATATCGATGACTCCATCCGGGTTGGCTGGTAAGTCCATCATAGAGGGGCTGCTCTGTCGCGACAGCGTTGTGGAGCAACAATGGGCCATAGATGGGACGGGATCCCTTTCTATTCGACCCATTGAGCAGTCATCATCAGGTGTCCAAGTTCTCGATCCGAACCGGCTCAAGAGGTTCTGCCAGCGGAAACCCCAACACCTGGGCATAAAAGTAAAGCTCTGCCTCCAAAGCCCGTTTGATGTTGGCCGCCTGGCGAAAGCCGTGTTGCTCTCCCTCGAAGGGCACATAGGCCACTGGGATCCCTTTGGCCCGTAGGGCTGCCACCATCCTCTCCGCCTGATTGGGGGGCACGATGGCGTCTTCCAACCCTTGGAAGAAGATAACCGGACAATTGAGGCCCTCCAGGTGATGAATGGGGGAACGCTCCCGGTAGAGATCCCGTCGCTCTGGGTAGGGGCCAATAAGGCTGTCCAAGTAGCGAGACTCGAACTTGTGGGTCTCCTGGGCCAGGGCTTCTAGATCGCTCACCCCGTAGTAGCTGGCACCTGCTCGGAAGACGGCGTGGAAGGTCAAGGCCGCCAACGTGGTATAGCCGCCAGCGCTGCCCCCTTGAATGAGCAGCCGTTCCCCATCCACCTTGCCCTGTTCTGCCAAAAATTGGGATCCGGCGATGCAATCTTCCACATCTACCAGGCCCCACCGGCCTTTGAGAGCATCCCGATAGGCCCGTCCGTAGCCGCTGCTGCCCCGGTAGTTCACATCCAAAACGGCAATCCCCCGACTGGTCCAGTATTGGATCCCCAGGTTGAGCACGGCTGCCGTCGCTCCGGTGGGCCCGCCGTGGCTTTTCACCAATAGGGGTGGCTTTTCGCCAGTGGGAGCAACAAAGTCGCGGTTCTTGGGGGGATAGAAGAAAGCATAGGCCACTGCCTTGCCGCCACCGGTGGGAAAAACAATAGGCTCTGGGATCGACAGATAGTCGGGATCCACCGCCACGCTGCTGGAACGGGCCACCACCTCCACTTGGCTGGAGGGTAAGTCTAGGCAGACCAAGGCAGTGGCTTCCGTCGGGGATCCGGCCAGGAAAGCGGCTTTTTCCCCACTCACCTGCAAACCGCTGATCTGGGTGTAGGGCAAGGGGATCCCTGCCAACTGTCCTGAATGGGGATCCAGATAAGCCAGATGAGACAGCCCGTCTTGTTCATAACAGGCCAGGATGCGCCCATCGCCACAGAAGCCGTAGGTGCTCAGGCCAAACACCCACTGCGGCTCTCCAAACTCCGCTTCCATAGGGCAGAGGGGAATGGGGCCCTGGGGATCCCAGCGATAGAGGTTCCACCAGCCGCTGCAATCGGAAACAAAGTAGAGATCCCCTTGCGGTGACCACTGGGGCTGGAAGATCGACTCGGCAGGGCCACCGGCCAGCTTTTGAGGTTCTCCCAAGCTACCGTCAGGGTTCACCTCAGACCGCCACAGCTCTGTGCCGTCCCAGGGCATTTGGGGGTGATCCCAGGTCAGCCATACCAAGGTCTGGCCGTCTGGACTGAGGCGCGGGCTGGCGTAGAAGTCGTGCCCAGAAGCCAAAATCTGCTGGGATCCACTTGCTAAGTCAATCGAGACAAGGCTGTTTTCCGGCTCTCCCTGGCGGCTGTGATCCTCCCGCACACAGAGGATGCGTCCACGCGCCCGATCCACCACCCCGTCGGCGTAGCGATAGGGGCCTGCTTCCGTCAGGGGCTGGGGATCTGAACCCGGCAGCAGGCGGTAGAGCCGTTGGTCAGCGAAGTTGCAAAAATACACTACCCCTGCCGACACCCAATAAGCTCCACCCCCATACTCATGCACCCGTGTCCGCACATTGAAAGGTGCCGGTGTCAGCTCCACCAGGATCCCGTCGGCAGAGCGCCGCATCAACACATTGCGCCCTTTTTCTTGCGGGCGGCCCTCCGTCCAGTAGAGATCCCCCTGATCCCAAACCATCTGTCCCAAGCGCAGGGATCCCGTCACCACCAGGTCAGCGGTAATCGGGGATCGCCAAGATCCATAGCCGGCCTGCTGCACCATAGGCTGTTAATTCTCCACCCCAGAACCCCTATTATGCCGGGAGCAAGGGATCCCTGCCTTTGCCTACAGCCTGTGGGGAAAGGGAGCCGAGAACAGGCTCGGATTCTGGGAAAAGGTATCCCGCAATACAATTCTCTCCGGGCTGAATGGGTTTGATGGAACACGTTAAGGCAACAGGGATGCACAACGCTTTCTCGACTGCAGGATTAGCCTTTCCCCTGTTGACGTTGGGAAGGCATTCGGTGAAAGCCTCAGCTGAGCGCAGTTGGGCAGGTTCAACACATGGGCGAGGTGATGAGCTAAGTGCTTCCCTCTGTTGGCCGGGCTGCTGCAACAACTGGACTTCTTAATACCCTTTGCACTCACTTCGTTTCGGAGATCACCGATGGCTCTATCATTTAATCGTCGTCAAGTGCTGAAAATGGGCGCTCTGGCCGGAGCCGGGGCTGCCCTAGGGCCGCAGATCTGGGTGAAGCGATCCGTGCCCGCCTACGCCCAGGGAGAGACCATCCGCGTTGGCATTTTGCACTCCCTTAGCGGCACCATGGCCATTTCAGAAACCAGCGTGGTGGATGCGGAAAAGCTGGCCATCAAAGAGATCAATGCCGCCGGTGGGGTTTTGGGCAAGCAGATCGAGCCGATTATCGAGGATGGGGCTTCCGATTGGCCAACCTTTGCCGAGAAAGCCACCAAATTGATCGATGTGGACAAGGTGGCAACGGTATTCGGCTGCTGGACTTCGGCCAGTCGCAAAGCCGTGTTGCCGGTGTTTGAATCCAAGCAGCACCTGCTCTGGTATCCCGTGCAGTACGAAGGACAAGAGTGCTCCAAAAACATCTTCTACACCGGCGCTGCCCCCAACCAGCAGATCGAGCCTTCGGTGGAATGGCTGCTCAAGAACAAGGGCAAAGAGTTCTTCCTGGTGGGATCCGACTACGTGTTCCCCCGCACGGCCAACACCATCATCAAGGCCCAGTTGGAAGCCCTGGGGGGCAAAGTGGTGGGTGAAGACTATCTGCCTTTGGGCAGCACAGAAGTTACCCCCATCATCAGCAAGATCCGGGCCGCTCTTCCCAATGGCGGTGTGATCTACAACAGCTTGAACGGCGACAGCAACGTGGCCTTTTTCAAACAACTGGAAGGGGCAGGGCTGGGGCCAGATCGCTATCCTTCCATGTCCGTCAGCATTGCTGAAGAAGAGGTACAGGCCATCGGCCCCGAATTCTTGGAAGGGCACTTCGCCGCCTGGAACTACTTTATGACGGTGGATACGCCTGCCAACAAGAAGTTTGTGGAAGCTTTCAAGGCAGAATACGGCCAAAACCGCGTCACCAACGACCCGATGGAAGCCGCCTACATCATGGTTTACATCTGGAAGCAGGCGGCAGAAAAAGCGGGAACGGTGGAGATCGACGCCGTGCGGCAGGCAGCCTACGGCCAGACCTTCGATGCCCCTGAAGGCTTGGTAACCATGAACACCAACCACCACCTGACCAAATATGTGCGGATCGGCCAGGTGCGCTCCGATGGCTTGTTTGATGTCATCTTTTCTACGGATGCCGTGGAACCACAGCCCTGGAACCAGTTTGTGGCGGAAACCAAGGGTTTTGCCTGCGACTGGTCGGATCCGGCCAAGGGCGGTCGCTACAAAGTCAGCTAGTCCTGGCCAGGGCTGGGATCCCTTGCCGTTTGGATAGGGTCGGGGATCCCGCCTAGATGCTCGGTTAGCCTCCCTAGTTTAGTTGGAAGGAGGATCCCCTGCCGATGACCTTGCTCTTGGATAGCTTGTTTAACGGCCTTAGCATCGGCACCGTCTTGCTGATAGCCGCTCTGGGCTTGGCCATTGTTTTCGGCCTCATGGGGGTCATCAACATGGCCCATGGGGAGCTGATGATGTTGGGGGCCTACACCACTTTTGTGGTTCAAAATGCCTTTCGTCCCCTAGGGGATCCCTGGCGGGATCTGTATATCTTCCCGGCTTTGGTGGCAGCCTTTGCCGTCACGGCTCTGGTGGGACTAGCCCTGGAGCGGGGGGTGATCCGCTTTTTGTATGGCCGACCCTTGGAGACCCTTTTGGCCACCTGGGGCGTGAGCCTGATCCTGCAGCAGTTTGTGCGCAGCGTCAATTGGGTGCTGGCTTTCCGCTTGGGGGCCTTCGCGGTGCTCTTTTTCGGCGGCTGGTGGCTTTTGTCCAGGCGGGCGGATTGGCCGCGTCTCAAGGGGTGGACGCTGGCGCTGCTGTTGGTGCTCTCCACGGCAATTGCAGCGGTGGGGGGGCGGGTGCTGGCGCAAACCTATGCTTTGGCGGTTACCCAGCCTTGGTTCGGCGCCCAGAACAAAGACGTGACGGCTCCCCGGTGGCTGGGGGGTGGGATCCCGGTGGGCAACCTGTTTTTGCCCAATACCCGCCTGTTTATCATCGCCCTCACTGTCTTCTGCATCCTAGGGCTGTACTTCTTCTTGCAGCGCACCCGCTGGGGGCTGCGCATCCGGGCGGTTACCCAGAATCGGGCCATGAGCGCCTGTGTAGGGATCCCTACGCAAAAGGTGGATGCCCTCACCTTTGCCGTCGGCTCGGGTCTGGCGGGAGTGGCCGGCGTAGCGGTCAGCCTGCTGGGATCCGTGGGGCCGAACACCGGCCAAAACTACATCGTGGATACCTTTATGGTGGTCGTCGTGGGGGGTGTCGGTAAGCTTTTGGGCAGCATTGTGGCAGCGCTTGGGATCGGGATTGCCAACTTTGTCATCGGTTCCGGGACGCTGGCTTTGATTTTTCCCAACGTGCCCATCCTGACCGATACCCTCAACTTTTTTGCCACCACGAGCATGGCCAAGGTGATGGTCTTTGCTTTGATCGTGGCCTTTTTGCAGGTGCGACCTCGGGGCCTTTTCCCCGAAAAAGGTCGTATGGTGGATGCCTAGGGAATGATCTCGCTTGGCGAAAACTCTAGGACCAGACTCTCCATCTTCTACTCCCTCACAAAGCCCATGAAACTGGTTCATTCCCCCCGTGCTGATCATGAAGTGGCTGCTCCCGCCGCGGGTGGGGATCCCAATTCTTCTCGCAAGCTTCTGTGGGAGGCCGGGATCCTCATCGTTTTGGTGCTGGCCTTGATCTTTGTGGCCCCAACTGTGCTGTCTGGCTTTCGGCTCAACTTGTTGGGGCGGTTTCTGGCCCTCAGCATTGTAGCTTTGGGGATCGACCTCATCTGGGGCTATACCGGCATGCTCAGTCTGGGACATGGGGTGTTCTTCGCCTTGGGGGGCTACGCTCTGGGGATGCACCTGAAATTGCAATTGCCGGAAGGTCAGATACCGGAGTTTTTCAGCCTCTACGGGGTAACGGAATTGCCCTGGTTTTGGTATCCCTTTTATTCGTTTCCGTTTGCGGCTGTTGCTGTGGTCTTGATCCCGGCTTTGGTGGCGGCAGCCCTGGGGTATTTGGTGGTGAGAAATCGCATCCGAGGGGTTTATTTTTCCATTTTAACTCAGGCCACCACGATTATTTTCTTTAACTTCTTCAACGGCCAACAGCGCTTAATTAATGGCACCAACGGCCTGACCAACTTCCAGACTTTGTTTGGCCTGGATGTCAACTCGTCCGAGATGCGCTTCGCTGTCTATGTCACTACAGTTCTGGCGGTGGTTTTGGCTTACCTTCTCTGTCGTTGGCTCACCAGCGGCTTATTCGGTCGGATCCTGGTAGCCATTCGAGATGACGAGCCGCGGGTTCGTTTTTCCGGCTACGATCCCACCGGCTTTAAAGTGCTGGTGTTTGCCGTGTCTGCTGCCCTGGCAGGCATTGCCGGAGCTTTGTTTACCTTGCAAACTGGGATCATCTCTCCCAATGCGATGGCCGTTCCCTTTTCCATTGAGATGGTAATCTGGGTGGCGGTGGGCGGTCGGGCCAGTTTGGTGGGGGCGGTGCTGGGGGCTCTGTTGGTTAACTTTGCCAAGAGCTTGCTGAGCGAAAATTTTCCCGAAATTTGGTTGTTTTTCCAGGGGGGATTGTTCCTGTTGGTGGTGCTGGTGCTGCCGGATGGACTGGTGGGTTGGGTGCGCACCCAAGGCAGGCAACTTTGGGTCACCGTTCAGCTTTGGCGCAGGCGTTTGGCAAATACTTCTCCAGCCTAAATCTGGCTTTCTCTTGAGGATGTCAGTTATGTGCAAGATATAAGTTTAAGGTAAGAGGATCCCATGGGTGAGCCAGCGATGCCAAGTTTCCTCTCCTATTTGATGGGTTTATTTGATGGGTTGAGAATCCGGTTTGACCTTTGGCCTTTCCGTTCTTGGATGTGATCCCTATGCTCACTGCAGCTCCCACCGCCACCCGACAAATTTTACAAACTCAGGATCTCACCGTCAGCTTCGACGGCTTTAAGGCTTTAGATGGGTTGAACTTCTCTCTGGAGGAAGGGGAGCTGCGGGTGGTCATCGGTCCCAATGGGGCAGGCAAGACTACGTTTCTCGATGTGCTGACGGGCAAGGTTAAGCCTACTCGAGGCCGGGTGCTGTTTAAAGGAAAAGATCTGACCAAGCTCAAGGAACATGAGATCTCGATTTTGGGTGTTGGGCGCAAGTTTCAGACGCCGCGGGTCTATCAAAACTTGAGCGTGCGAGAAAACTTGGAGCTATCCCTCAACCCTGACAAAAGGGTTTTTTCCACCCTATTGGGCAAAAAGCATCTGCGAGAAAAAACGGATGCTCTTTTGGAAACCATTGGCCTCAGCCGTAAGGATCGGGTTCCGGCAGGGCTGCTTTCCCACGGAGAAAAGCAATGGCTGGAGATCGGCATGGTGATTGCTCAAGATCCGGATTTGCTGCTGCTGGATGAATGCGTGGCCGGGATGACGGACAAAGAAACAGAAGCTACAGGAGAGTTAATTCAATCCTTAGCCCAAAGCCACACCATTTTGGTGATTGAACATGACATGGTATTTGTCCGGCAAATTGCCCGTAAGGTTACTGTTTTACACCAAGGCTCGGTGCTGTGCGAAGGTACCTTTGAGGATGTGAAAAACGACCCGCGAGTGATTGAGGTCTATCTCGGATCCCACAAGGGGAAAAACTAAGCAAAGAGGCTATAGTTCTGTATCTAATCGACTCATGCGCAGGTCTATGAATACGGAAAACGCGACCGCAACACAAAACTTATCCCGAGATGGATCCGGGCCTCTCCTGGAGGTCTCCAACTTGAGGGTTTACTATGGTCAGAGTTTAATTGTGAAGGATCTCTCTTTTAAGATCTTTCCCGGCCAAGCGGTTTGCCTTCTGGGCCGCAATGGTATGGGCAAAACCACCACACTTAAAGCCCTGATGGGACTTCTGAAAGACTGCACAGGCAAAATTGCTTTTGAGGGCCGTCCTATCAACCATTACCCTCCCAATTGGCGAGCCCGCGCCGGTATTGGCTATGTACCCCAAGGTCGAGAGATATTTCCCCGCCTAACGGTTGAGGAAAACCTGCTGGTGGGGCTAGAAGCGGCACCGGACAGAGAACGGATCATACCTGAGTTTGTCTATGACCTATTCCCAATTCTGCGTTCTTTTCTTAAACGGCTGGGTGGGGATTTGAGCGGTGGGCAGCAGCAGCAACTGGCCATCGCCAGAGCTTTGGTGGCAGAGCCCAAACTTTTGCTCCTGGATGAGCCTACAGAAGGGATCCAGCCCTCTATCATTATCGAGATTGAAGAAGCCATCAGCCGCATTCAAAAGGAGCGGGGCGTTTCGGTGTTGCTGGTGGAGCAGTATTTTGAGTTTGCCCAAAGTCTGGCCGATTACTTTTATCTTATGGAAAATGGATCCCTTATCATGGAGGGGCCGACTGACCAAATGGACGAAGAAAAAGTCCGAGCTCACCTTTCTATCTGAGGTGGCACCTGGAGAGCCTGAAAACCTCTATAACTTTTTTGAGAGCGGCAAATGGCATCCTGCATGTTCCAGAGACCTTGCCTAAACTTCTGGAAAAGCGAGAAGTCCACCTGCGAGGGGATAGGCTAGGGTTAGCCCTGGGCTTCCTTGAGCAGCAGCGTTGGCTAAGCTAGAAACTGTTCAAGATTGCGCTAGCTTGCCATTTCCATCCACAGGTTTGTGTCTCCTCCGATTCACTTCACTGCAGAGCCCTGGCTGCACACCTACAGCGAAATTATCGATGTGCGCTCTCCGGCAGAGTTCGCAGAGGATCATTGGCCGGGAGCCATCAACTTGCCTGTACTCTACGATACAGAACGGGCGGAGGTGGGCACGCTCTACAAGCAGGTGGATCCCTTCGCAGCCCGCAAACGAGGGGCAAGCTTGGTGGCCCAGAACATCAGTCGCCACTTGCAAACCCATTTTGCCGATAAAGATCGCGATTACCGGCCCCTGATCTACTGCTGGCGCGGTGGGCAGCGCTCTGCCAGCTTGGCGTTGGTGTTGTCCCAGGTGGGCTGGCAGGTTACGGTTTTGCAAGGTGGCTACAAAACCTACCGGGCCTGGGTGCGCCGACAGCTGCAGATCTTGCCCCAGGAATTTACCTACCGAGTGCTCTGCGGACCAACAGGGAGCGGCAAAACCCAGTTGCTTCACCATCTGCGCCAACAGGGATCCCAAGTTCTCGATCTGGAAAAGCTGGCCTGTCACCGGGGATCCCTCCTGGGGGCCGAGTGGGGGGTGCCACAGCCCAGTCAGAAGAGCTTTGAAAGTCAACTGGTGCAGGTTTTTCTCCAGTGGGATCCCGCCAAGCCAGTCTGGGTGGAGGCTGAGAGTGCCAAAGTGGGCCAGCTCCATCTGCCCCCTGCCCTTTGGCAAGCCCTTACCCAAGCCGACTGTGTCGAAGTGCAGTTGCCTCTAGAGGAGCGGGTGAAGGGGTTAATCGCCCACTATCCCCACTGGATTGCTCACCCCCAAGCGCTAAAGGGGAAATTGCTGCCTCTGAAGTCCCGTCTTGGCCAGGCCCGCCTGCAGCGTTGGTTTGAGCTGATCGACGCCCAAGACTGGCCGCAGTTTGTGCAGGAGTTGCTGGAGCAGCACTATGACCCCACCTATCGACACGGGCTGCAGCAAAACTTCAATCGCCTTCGGGCCCGGATTGAGCTGTCTGACCTTTCCGAGACCAGCCTCAGGGAAGCTGCTGCTCGCCTCATCCAGATGCCGCTTGGATCCCTGGCTAGGTGAGCACGATAAACTCCAAAGCCCGCAACACCTCAAACCACTCGGAAACTTCCAGCCGAACCGTGGAATCGGCAATCCACCGGCAGCCGGGATAAAAAGACTTGCGGTAGGCCCGAGCGGGATCCTTGTAGTCCACTTCCAATTGAAAGTGATCCGGCAGTGGGCGAGGACGGTAGGCCGACAGCCGCCTCAGGGATCCCTCTACACCTTGGCGGATGGCCCGCAAAACTTGCTGCGGATGTGGCGTAATGACCGACTGGCCTATCCCTTTGTGGGTGACCACCGTCTCGATGTGGGCGTCATAAGCTTTCGCTGCGGCACACACCTCCGCATCTCCGGCTACAAACACAACTGGGACTCCCTCATAGGCAGCCGTGAGGCTGACCAGGTGAAACTCGGCGATGGCCTGGCCGTTCAGCCGGATTTGGCTAACTTCGGTGGTGTAGGTGTGGGCGAGGGGGTTGGCAGCAGATCCGGCGCGGGCATGATAGCCGATTAGGAGCAGGGCATCGTAACTGCGATCCAGCTCTTGCACCATACAGTAGGGGTGGCCGCTCCAGCCGCGGATGAGTTGCACCGGCTCCGGCAACCGTTCGGGGATGAGGTTCCGCCCGGAGTCATGGGCATCTTTGACTGTGATCTGCGTGGCTCCGGCAGCCAGGGATCCCTCACAAGCCGCGATCACTGCTCGGGTCATCTGCTCTCGGAATGCCTCGTAACCCGGCTGGCCGATGGTGGCCTCATCCCAATGGCTGATGCCGGCGATCCCTTCAATATCGGCACTGATATAGACCTTCATGCTTGGCTCAGTAGACTCAGCATTGGATTCTGTTGGGCTTCATCCACCCTCGGATGCCGCTCAGCATCGCTCTGGGCAAGGGATCCAAGCGGTTATTTCCCTTGCGAAAGCTGCCCCTGTCTCTGTTACGGATCCCTTCCCTATTCTCAAGAAGCTCGGATGAAGAATAAAGACTCCGTCCCGCTGAGGGGATCAGAGAGCCACCAAAGAAGCAGATACCCCCTGCTGTAACTCCGACAACAATGAGGCCGGACGCCCCTTGTAGGGCCAGGCAAAAGCGTGACGAAAGGCTGCTTCCTGGCAGTGTTTGAGCTGCTCGAAATCGATAATGTCGTGGGTTAGCAGGTTTTCGTACTCAAACGGCAGCCGCACATTGTGCAAGCCGGCGTTGTCGGTGCAGATGGCGATATCCACCCCCGCCTCAAAGCAGCGGTCAAAGACAATCTTGAGGGGCTCCAAACTGGGCAGGGTTCCCGTTTTTAGATAGGTGGTGGGACAAACTTCTAGGCATTGTCCTCGCCGTGCCAGCTCCGGCAGCAATTCTGGATAGTGGAGGGGGATCTGAATGCCGTGGCCGATCCGCGAGACATAGGGCAGCAACTGTGGGTAGCAGCCATCCAAAGTTTCGTATAGGTGGGCAGTGGTTTTTAGGCCGCGGGCCAGCGCATACTTGAACAGCTCAATCCACTCGTCCATCCGTTCGCCGTAGGGCTTGTCTCCCCCGGCCAGGTCGATGGCACACACATACTCCGACTCAGCGGCAGCTTCCACCATGGCCCGGTTGATGTGGCTGGGCAGGCGTGAATGCAAACAGACGATCTGGGTGGTGACGATGGGATACTCCCGCTGCTGGCTGGCCTGCCCCACCGTCTCGATTACCTGGCGCATCTGCTTGAGGCGCTCCGCCTCATCCAGGCTGGGATCCGTGCGCAGGTAGGGGGTGTAGCGAATCTCTAGGTAGGCCAGATCCTCAAAGATGTAGGCTCCCCGCAGCAGGCGGTAGATAAAATAGGGCAGGGTTTCCAGGGTCTGCACCTGTTCCACCAGCGTGTGCAGCTCCAGGTAATCCTCGAGGGTGTTGCGCGGGCGGGTGTAGAACTCCTCAAACTCGGCATAGGTGGGAAAGCGCTCTGCCAAAGGGGATCCCTGGCGGTGAAAATAGCGCCACAGAATTCGGGGGACAACCGAACCGCCCAAATGACGGTGCAACTCCGCGTGAAGTGCCATAAACGCTCTACAGTGGCCCGCCAGGGGGCAGACTTGGTTTGTTTAAGTACTATTTCTACTCTTATCCTACTCTTATCCAACCGCCTCAGGCTTGTCCAGGTGTGACATACTCCCGACCCCGACTGCTGGCAGTACGGAGCGGGCTTCTCGCTTCATCGGGGAGCCTACGCAAGAACCCTCCACGAGCAGACACGGAATGTCCTACCGCATAGTTGCACCAGATTCCGGCAAAAGCCGTTTTGTGCAACTACTCCTATCATACACCATGTGGGGGTATCTGTATCCCGGCACTGACCCTACGGGTACAGTGCGGGGCTTAGCTAATCCCGCAAGCCCGGTTGGCAGCCTAGATCGTCAAGCCGATCCCCTGCCCATCGTGATAGGCGGCCAGCAGTAGGTCGGTGGTGGTATCCCAAGCAATCTCGCCCGAGCGCGATAGAGCAATGGCCCCAAAGGAGCGGCGACGTTGGCGGGCCTCTTGAAAAGACTTGGCCATGGCCGCTTTCAGGCTGAGGCCATCTTCCACTCGAATCACAATCCGCGCCGCCAAGCTCTCATCCAAAATATCTTCCCCGACACCAGTACAACTGACCCCCGCCGCCGCACTGGCATAGGTTCCCGCTGGAGTGGCCGAATCGCTTACTCGCCCCACCCGTTCAAACCCCCGCCCGCCGGTGGAGGTGCCGGCACAGATTTGCCCCTGTTGATCCAGCGCCACCGCCCCCACCGTGCCCATGGCCAGAGCAGTGAGAACCCTAGTTGGGGGATGGGTTTGGCGCAACTGCACCCACTCTTGAACCCGCTTGAGAGTGGCCGGGTCATAGACCGGCAACTGCAGCTCCCGCGCCAGCTCTGCTGCCCCTTGTTCGGCCACCACGCGATCCGGGCTTGATTGCAGAGCCTGGGCCATGAGGATGGGATGCTGAACTCGGCTGACGTTGATCACCCCGCTAAAGGACTGGGTGGCCCCGTTCATGAGAGCGGCGCTCATGCGGATTTGCCCATCCGATTGCAAGACCGACCCCGTCCCGGCATTGTAGAGCGGATCATCCTCCAGCAACTGGCAGGCATGCATCACCGCCGCCTCGGCACTCTGCCCAGCCAACAGCAGCTCGTAGGTGCTCTCCACCACCTGCTGCAGGGATCCCCTCACTTTTTCCAGGCTGCTTTCCCCTTCCAGGGCGCTGCCGGCTCCGCCGTGGATGATCAGTTTGGGCTGAGGCATGATGAGATCGGTTACCTTGTGAGAACAGTGGAAGACTATATTTTGATTTTCGGGTACAACATCCACCCATGCATCTGCTCCATCCCAGGGATCCCAACGGAAAGGGAGAGGGAGCCTTAAGATAATCCTGTAGATTTGCTAAGCATAGATACTCAAGGGCGATTCTGGTAAAGGGCTGTCGGATTGCAGCCGGCAGGGATCCCCCTGATGGTATGGCACAAGCGAGGTTACATCCATGGCGCTGCCCAGCTTGCACGAGTTTCCTTGGCTGACCACGGTCATCGCTTACCCTGTGTTGGCCGCCCTATTTATTCCCCTGATCCCAGCACCGGCTGGGGATCCCAGTACCCGCGCCTACGCACAAAAGTTGGCCGAGCGGATCCGCTGGTTTGCTTTGTTCATTGCGGTCACGGATCTGCTGATTCTGCTGGCCGGCTTCTATGTCGGCTACGATCCCGGCCAGACAGGTTTGCAACTGCTGGAGCGCTACACCTGGGTACCCCAAGTGGGCTTGAGTTGGTCGGTGGGGGCTGATGGCCTCTCCATGCCCCTGATCCTGCTCACGGCGTTTATCACTACCCTAGCCATCTTGGCCGCTTGGCCGGTCACCCTCAAACCTCGCCTCTTCTACTTTTTGATGCTGGCCATGTATGGCGGGCAGATCGGGGTGTTTGCCGTGCAGGACATGTTGCTGTTTTTCCTGATGTGGGAATTGGAGCTGATCCCGGTGTACTTGCTCCTCTCCATTTGGGGGGGATACAACCGCCTGTATGCGGCCACCAAGTTCATCCTCTACACGGCTCTCAGCTCCCTGTTTATCCTGGTGGCAGGTCTGGCTATGGCCTTCTACGGGGATCCCATCAGCTTTGACATGACGGATCTGGCCCACAAGACCTATCCACTCACCTTCCAACTGCTGATGTATGGGGCCTTCCTCATTGCCTATGGGGTGAAGCTGCCCATTTTCCCCTTGCACACTTGGCTGCCCGATGCCCACGGCGAGGCCACTGCGCCGGTGCACATGTTGCTGGCCGGGATCCTGCTCAAGATGGGGGGCTATGCCCTGATGCGCATGAATGCGGGCATGCTGCCGGATGCTCATCTTTACTTTGCGCCGGTGCTGATCGTGTTGGGGGTGGTGAACATCATCTTTGCCGCCCTCACCTCTTTTGCCCAGCGCAACCTGAAACGGAAGATCGCCTACTCTTCCATCAGCCACATGGGCTTCGTGCTCATCGGTATCGGATCCCTGACCGAAATCGGCATGAGCGGCGCCATGCTGCAGATGATCTCTCACGGACTTATCGGGGCCAGCCTGTTCTTCTTGGTGGGGGCCACCTACGACCGCACCCATACGCTGGAGCTGGAGGAAATGGGCGGCGTTGGCCTGAAGATGCCCAAGATCTTCTCCATGTTCACCGCCTGCTCCCTGGCTTCGCTAGCCCTACCCGGCATGAGCGGCTTTGTGGCCGAGATCATGGTGTTTATCGGCATGGCCACCACCGATGCCTACTCTCTCCCCTTCCGGCTGGTGGTGGTTTTCCTGGCAGCAGTTGGGGTGATCCTGACCCCCATCTACCTGCTGTCGATGTTGCGGCAGATTTTCTTTGGCCCAGAGAACAAAGAGCTCACCGAACACGAAGAATTGGTAGATGCTGAGCCACGCGAGGTGTTCATCATCGCCTGCCTGTTGATCCCCATCATCGGCATTGGGCTCTACCCCAAGCTGGTGACCAGCCTCTACGACCAATCCACTAACGCTTTGGTGGCGCTGCTGCGGCAGGAACTGCCCCAAACTGGTGAGACGGTTGCCCAAGCTCCTGCCCTCTACAACAACTGAATGTTGAATTTGAATTGAGAATTGAGGGATGGAAGGAGATCCACTCTTTTTCTATCCCGCATTGGACTTGTGGCTCTCGCCAGCTTGAACTTGCATCCAGCCGAACAAAGTTGCGATTGTCAGTTGGATCCCTTGGGCAAACGCAGGAGTGGGGATCACCTCTTGGGGATCCTCATGCACCGTCGGCTGCTGCCCGGCAGGGTAGGCGAAAACAACCCTTTCTTCGGGAGCCACGATCCACCCCATTTGGCAGCCGTGGGCCAAACCGATCAAGATTTTTTTGACCAGCTTCATTGGATTTTGATCGGGAGAGAGAATCTCGATCATCCAATCCGGGCAAAAGGGGATGAGATTTTGAATGGTGCCATCTTCATCCACAGGGATCCGATCCCAGGGGATCACAGAAATATCGGGCACAATCGCGTATCCGGCGAAGGTGCAGCGCAGCTCTGGAAATGCCATTCCCAGTTGAGAAGGCTCCAACATCTCGTTAATGAAGCTACCCAGTTTTAGTTGGAGACGGCTATGTTTTCCCTGTGGCATGGGCTTCTGGATAATTTCTCCTTTGATGAACTCGCTGGCGGGCTGAGTTTCCGGCTGCTGTAGAAAGTCTTCCAGAGTTAGAGGCTTGGCAGATAGACTGACCATGGCTTTCTCCCATCACGCTGCTATCCGATTAACAATAGACTGAGAAAGTATCAAAGCTGATCAAATCAAAACAGATCCCTGTCACGTTGTTGCCAAGTCATTTGGCGGTCATAAGGGCTTTTGCCGGAAAACAAACCCATTAGCGGCCCCAAAATGGCCCCAAACACAAAACCGCCCGCATGGGCCCAATAGGCAATCCCCCCACCCTGCATACCGATGTTGGTAGGCGTCTGTAGGCTGGCAATGCCGTAGAAAGCTTGCTGGATGAACCAAAAGCCTAGGAACACCCAAGCCGGAACGTAGAGGGTTGTGATGAAAATACCCAAGGGCACCAAGGTTAGGATCTCGGCCCGTGGAAAGCGCAAAATATACGCTCCCAATACGCCGGCAATGGCACCACTTGCCCCCAGTGAAGGAATGGGGGATCCCATATCGAAAAACCACTGCGTTAGCGCAGCCAAAGCTCCGCAAGCCAGGTAAAAGATGAGGTAGCGCACATGGCCCAAGCGATCCTCAACGTTGTTGCCGAAAACCCACAAAAAAAGCATGTTCCCGCCAATGTGGAGAAAGCCCCCATGCAGAAATTGTGAGGTGAATAGGGTTACCCATTCTGGACGCGACGAAGAGGTGATCTCCCCTCGAAAACTGGCCGTCAACTCTATCGGTACCACTGCCCACTCCCGGAAAAAAGCTGCCAGCTCTTGTGGCGACAGAGTTAGCTGGTACAGAAAAATTAAGATGTTAACGATCACCAGGGCATAAGTGACATAGGCTGTGCGGGTGGTTGGGTTGCGATCTTGCAGGGGTACCACAGTTCAGATCCGGTTGACGTCACCCTCTAGCCTAACCTGTCCTTTCCCACCCCCCCAGGCTCACCTCTAAGCCCCTACCTGAGGCTACACTAGGGTAACCTGCTGGGAGCTTTGCTGGTGAACCTATTTCAGTTTTCAGTCAAGCCCGCCCGGCAGAGGATAAACTGCAAGGCTGGACTAGAGGAGTGGATTGATGTCCGAGGTTGAAAGCCCCACTGCCCCGCTCAAGTTTTTGATCGTCGAAGATCATCCAGAGGTGGCTCAAAACAACTGTGAGTGGCTGCAACGCATTGCAGCAGATGCTCAATGTATTACGGTCACCAATCCCATGGACGCCATCCTGCGCCTGCAGCGGGAACAACCGGACTTGGTTGTAGCCGATCTGCTCTACGGTCAAACCAGCGGGGAGCAGTCTGCCGAGCCTGGCCTAGAGTTCCTGCGTCATATCTTTGAGAACTACCCCACCCTAAATGTGATGGCCTATTCCAGCGAGCCGCTGCTGCTCACTCCATTGGTGGGCCTGATCAGCAAACACCAGGGTGGGTTTGCCGCGGTCAACAAAATGGAACGGCGCACCGTGTTTTTGGAGGGGGCCAAAAGTGCCCTCAATGGAGAATTGCGCATGCCGCGGGAGTTGCGCGGTCTTACGAAGCTGACGGAACGAGAAATTGAGGTCTTGAACTTGCTCTGCAAAGAAGCCCTCACCGATCAGGCCATCGCAGATCGCATTCACACCAGCAAGAAGACCGTACAAAACTGTATCCAGAGGCTCAAAGAAAAGTTGGATATTTTCGGCTCTGAGGATGAGATCAATGCTCGCGTTGCCATGTGTATGACAGCCGTTCAGAAAAAGATTATCCAGTGGTGAAACAGAATAGATTATGAGTTTGTCTCTAAACACTACTTTGGCATAGATTGCCAATGGAGCTTATCCAAGAAGTGAGGGGGGATAAGTGATGTTATTAGAGGCCGAGACAAAGCTGGTACGGGATAAGTCACTGGGATACCTCGTAACAACAGAAGAAACGCCAATCGAGAAATGGAGCCCTTTTACTTTGCTGATGCGTGTTGTGTCGGTATCTTTATCTACATTGCTACTTATTGGACTTCCTATCTTCGCAGTTCTATCGGCAATACTTTCTGCCTTAGGGACATGGATCCCTAGCACTTTGGCCAGTGGCATACCTCCTATTGCTATGGCTTTTTCTGGATTGTTGGGTGGTTTATCGATGCTTCTTTGGTACTATTGGTACTCAAATCAACCCTATAAATCTAGGGTTGTTATTTTGAGCAATGGCTTCATTTATCATGACATCTATCGTGACATCCTAGGAAAGCAGAACAGACTTGCCTATAGGTATAACGAAATTGTCTCAGTGAACGTGGACTTCAGAAAGAAGAGTGTCGGTTTTGTCAAATCAGAATGCTACCCATACTACAGCTACTACATCAATTGCCAAGGAAATCCTGTCGTATCTATATCTTCCCCGTCTTTGCCTTTGATGAGGTATGTAGCCAGCTACATTTGCTCCACGCGCTGGAAAGGCATGAGAGAAGCAATTGAGCGTGGACAAGAGGTTTCATTTGGATGCGTTGCCATAAGTAGGGAGTACGTTAGAGTCGAGGATTTCGGTTCTTCAGAGCGATTGTTATTTAGGATCCAGGCTATCAAAGAGATTAAGCTGTGCATTGATAGTGAGGATGGTTACGTATTCCGCCTGGAGTTTATCTCAGGGTCTAGGTCAACAAAGAGCTCTGATTGTTACTTCCGCTGTGACAAGGTAGATAACTTCCATCTATTTTTCAAGACACTCAAGCTTGTGGGTATCCCTACGAACCTTTCTGAGCTTCCAGCACGTCTCACCTTTGAGAATCATATTAGACAGGCAACAGATGGCTAGACACCAACCGAATGGAGGAGGCACCGATCTTTGGGTACAGCCTTTCCAGGAGATAAGCGAGGTAGTACTGCACGGCAAAGACAAAGAGCACGCATGAGGAAAAAGCAGGCTTCCATAGCTTCCGCCTTTATTTCCTCGAGACGACTGGGCGCCGGACAGCTTTCAACTTGGATCAGTGGATCCCCAGTGCAGAGGCAAACACGCTGTGGCCCACTATGGCCTCTACCACAACACTGATGGCAAACCCCAGCATGGCCAGCCGTCCGTTCCATCGCTCGGCCTTCTCCGTCCAGCCAATCTCCCACTCCGGCGGGGTATCGCCGTCTTGACCGTACTGCGGCACGTACCGCGGGCGACCGGCGCCTTCCCAGCCAGCAGGGCGCTTGGAGTTGAAGAAAGCCATCGAGCCAATCACAACAGCGGCCACCAGCCCGGCCACCATGACGGCAATGTAGGGGAGGAAGGGATTGTCAAGCATCATCGGACTGTCGAGATAGGGATTGAAGGGTGAAAAAGCTCCCAAAAAGGGTAGAGCTGTAACATCTCAAAGCCGAAGAGAAACTCTCTGAGATGCCCGATGTGGCTCTACCGAAAAGTTCTTCGACAAATTATTGCAGGTTATTGCAGACCTAGCCACTGGGCGAGAGTGCTGGCAAAAACACTGTGGCCCAGCACCGCTTCTGTAGCAATGCTGATCACCAAGCCCAACATGGCCAAGCGTCCATTCCAACGCTCCGCTTGCTCTGTCCAGCCTGGGATCCAGTCGTTGGTGGTGTCGTAGTACTGGGCAACAGAAGCGGAGTCCAGACGAGAAGGGATTCTGGGAGACGATTGCATTGCTAATACCTCGTATTGGTTGCTGTAACCAAACTTAACACAAAGTTACATTTTGTGACAAGCTTCGCTTTCAGGTCAGGGAGGAAGGGATCCCTGGATGCTGGAAGGGATTGGGCGGATGGGTTTGCCGAAGGCTGGCCGGAAGCGATGTCATACTGAGGGAAGCAGGCTTTTTGCGCAGACCATGGCGGTATCCCCCCTTTCTTCTCTCAAGCTTGACCATTCTTTCGATCTGGCTGCCCAGGTGCGGTCAGATTTTCCGATTTTGCAGCGCCAGGTCAACGGCCACCCGCTAATCTACTTTGACAATGCCGCCACTTCTCAAAAGCCACTGGCGGTTATGCAGGCGATGGATCATTACTATCGACACTGCAACGCCAACGTGCATCGTGGGGTCCATACGCTGAGCAACGAAGCCACAGATGCCTATGAGGGGGCGCGGGAAAAGATCGCTCGGTTTGTGAACGCGCCTTCTCCTCAGGAGATCATCTACACCCGCAATGCCAGCGAAGCCATCAATCTGGTGGCCTACAGTTGGGGCTTGAGCCATCTGGAGCGGGGGGATGAGATCGTCCTCTCGGTGATGGAGCACCACAGCAACCTAATCCCGTGGCAATGGGTGGCCCAGAAGACGGGAGCCCACCTCAAGTTCATCCAGATCACGCCAGAGGGAGAGTTGGATCTGGAGCACTACCAATCTTTGCTCAGCGACCGCACCCGCTTGGTGGCGGTAACCCAGGTCTCCAACATGCTGGGATCCATCAATCCCGTCCAGGAGATGACTGAGCTGGCCCATCGCTACGGGGCCAAGGTTCTGCTGGATGCTTGCCAGAGTGTGCCCCACATGCCTGTGGATGTCCAGGCGCTGGATTGCGATTGGTTGGCCTTTTCGGGGCACAAGATGTGTGGCCCGACGGGGATCGGCGTCCTCTACGGCAGGCGGGAGCTGCTGCGAGCGATGCCTCCCTTTTTGGGCGGGGGAGAGATGATCGCCGATGTGTACTGGGATCACGCCACCTATGCGGATATCCCCCACAAATTTGAGGCTGGTACGCCGGCGATTGCCCAGGCGGTGGGGCTGGGGGCAGCCGTAGATTACTTGAGCCAGATCGGTCTGGAGCGGGTTCATGCCCATGAACAAAGGTTGATTACCCACCTGTTGGACGGGATCCAGCGCATAGCGGGTATTAGGGTTTATGGCCCCAAGGATCCGGCGCGACGGGCAGGGCTGGTCAGCTTTTCGGTGGAGGCTGTCCATCCCCATGACCTGTCTACCTTGCTGGATGAGCAGGGCATTGCCGTTCGAGCAGGGCACCACTGCACTCAACCCCTCCATCGCTATTTGGGAGTACAGTCCACTGCCCGAGCCAGTGTTTACCTGTACAACACGTTGGCGGAGGTGGATCGCTTTTTGGACGTGTTGGCAGAAGCGGTGGAGTTCTTCAGCGTTGCCCTAAGCTAGGGATCCGGGATAGACCTCTGAAGAGATGAGGTAGACTCATGCCTTGGGATCTGGGGCGGTTCTGGAACACGCTCACCTACTATGAGGCCCTGCCTTGGGCTGAGGTGTGGCGTCGGGTTCAAAATGGGTTCCAGGCCGTGGAGGATGATTTTGTGCCACCTTCTCTTTCCGAGCCGGTCGCTATCCAGATAGGGGTGGTGGGGGAAGGTTTGCCTGACGGGTTGGCGGAGGCCCTGCGGCAGCAGGGCGTGGAGGTGAGCCATACGCCAGATTGGGCGACAGCAACCGTGATCCTAGGTTTGGGGGATCCACCAACGGCCAAGGCTTATCTGGAGCAATTGCGCAGCAGTGGGCAAACGGAGCGGATGCTGTTCGACTTTCGCCGGCCTAACCCGGATTTGCATCGGTTTTGGGGCATTTTGGACGATGTGGTGATGGGCGGGGCGAGCCAAAGCCAACTGCTCTGGGGAAAGGAGGAGCTGCTGTTCGCAGGCCAGGTTTCCACGGCCAACTTTGGGGGGTTTGTTTCCACGCGCACCCGCAATTGGCAGCCGCCGCTG
Source organism: Thermostichus sp. MS-CIW-26 (assembly GCF_054059115.1). Taxonomy (NCBI): domain Bacteria; kingdom Bacillati; phylum Cyanobacteriota; class Cyanophyceae; order Thermostichales; family Thermostichaceae; genus Thermostichus; species Thermostichus sp. MS-CIW-26. The sequence goes on along the minus strand of NZ_JBSSBV010000006.1, from coordinate 64,534 downwards.
GACTTATCGGAGTTTGCCGGTCTGGAGCTGCGCCTGCGAGGGGATGGGCAGCGGTATAAGGTCTTACTGCGGGATCAAGGCGGCTGGGACAGCCCCGCCTACGGCTATGCGTTCGACACTGCGCCGGGAGAAGAGCAGACCATTCAGATCCCCTTTGCGGAGATGGTTGCCACGTTCCGCGCCCGCCGGGTTTCTGCTCCCCCTCTCAATAGTCGCCAGATCTACTCGCTGCAACTGATGCTAAGCAAGTTCGAGGCCGATGGCAGCCCAAACCCCCGCTTCCGGCCTGGGCCCTTTCAGCTGGCCGTGCGCTGGATCGGGCTGTATCGCCGGGAGGGGCTGCCGCAATTGATCGGGGTGGCGCGGGGATCCCTTGCCCCGGAGTGGATAGCTGCCCTGCAGGGTAGCTCCAGCCGTTGGTGTGGGGTGGAGATTCCGGTAGAGACAGAGGGATCCGCTCTGGCAGCCCAGTTGCTCCGCCTCCTGCGCTCGCCTCAGAGCGTGGGCCGGGTGGTGTCTTCAGAAGCTTTCCATGCCTAGCTTTCTGGGCCGCCTCAAGGGATCCCTGGGGATGGGGCTTTTGGCCGGCCTGTGGCTGTGGGTAGGTCAGGGGATCCCCTACCTGTTCGACTGGGATGAGCTGATCTACGCCAGCTTGGCGCGGCAGATGCTGGCCAGCGGGGATCCGCTCTCGTTGGCGATCAACGGGGAGCCCTTTTTTGAAAAGCCGCCCCTGTTTTTTTGGCTGCAGGCCCTGTCCATGGCTGTTTTGGGGATGAACGAATGGGCGGCGCGGTTGCCCAATGCCTGGGTGGGCGGGATCACAGTGGCGCTATTGGTGGGGTGGGGATCCTGTCTGCGTGGGGTGGGGTTTGGCTGCCTGTGGGGGATCCTACTGCTGACGGGCTACCTGCCCTTGTTTTTTTACAAAACCGGCCTCATCGACCCGCTGTTGAATCTGGGGATGGGGGTGGGTCTGGGATCCCTTTGGGCCGCCGAGGAGGCCTGGCGGGCCGGGTACTCTGGACGCAGGTGGAGAGCGGTGGGGGCGCTGGCCCTGGGCTTGGCAGTGTTGGCCAAAGGGCCGGTGGGGCTGGTGTTGCCCCTGGCTATCTGGATCCTCTACAAGCTCTGGCAACGGGATCCTCCCCTTCGATGGGGGGAGAGCCTGGTTTTCCTCAGCCTAGCTGTGGCTGTTCCCCTCACTTGGCTGGCGTTGGAGGGGGTGCAACGGGGGCCAGAATGGGTGGAAGAGTTTGGGCGCTACCAATGGCGCATCCTCACCAGCTCAGATGGGCATCCCGGCCCGGTTTATTTTCATCTGTTGGCCTTTGCCCTGGGGTGCTTTCCCTGGGGTTCTTTGGCTTTGGCCGAGATCCTGCAGCCCATCCCCAGGAGCGTGGGCTCGGTGGATTTGACTTGGCGGGCAGAACATCTGCTGTTGGTGGCTTTTGGGGTGGTGCTGGCCTTGTTTTCGCTGCTGGTGCAAACCAAGCTGGTACACTACACCTCGCTGCTGTATCCCATTGGGGCCTACTTTGCTGCCGTGCGCCTGCAGCGCCTGGTTGCTGAGAAAAGAGGGCCCAGTTTTTGGGAAAGTGCCTGGATCCTGCTCAGTGGCTTGTTTTGGCTGGCCCTGTGGCTATTGCTGCCTTGGCTGGGATCCCAGGACCCCGCTGGGCTAGTCCAAGCATGGGTCTTTGCCGGCATCCCTGACGACTTTTCCAGCAGCTTGGTGCTGGGATACCTGCAGGCTGAGGTGGAGTGGCCGGTGTTGACCTACGTCCCCGCCGCGATCCTGCTGCTGGGAATTCTCCTTTGGAGTCGAGGACGGCGGCGGGCTTGGGGCTGGACAGTTTTGCTCTTGGCCACGGGACTGAGCGCCCAACTGGCTTGGGGCTGGGTTTTCCCCCGCCTGCTGCAACACACCCAAGGGGGAGCTATCGACTTTTTCCAGCGGTTTACCGTTTCAGAAAAAAGCCCAGAGCCCACTTTGTCCGGGACGGTTGGCCTGTATGGCTTTCGCTCTTTTGTGCCGTATTTTTACGGCCCGCTACAGGTGCCCTACGCGTCCAGCCGAGCCGGGCTGGCTGACTGGCAGGCCAGAAGGCAAATGCCCGATTACTTGGTGACTTGGGATCCCTTTGTGGCGGAGTTGGCAGTTCCCGATAACGGGTCAGATGCCACACTGGGATCCTGGCAGGCCCTTGAGCGCCGAAGCCCGTTTTGGCTGCTGAAAGCTTCTCCCCACTTCTCTTCTCCGCCATAGCCGCGACATGAGCCAGTACGTGCTGCGCATCAGCGATATTCCTGCCCAAGATCGTCCCCGCGAGCGGCTGCTCAGCCAAGGGGCAAGGCACCTCTCCCACGCCGAGCTGCTGGCCATCTTGCTCAACACTGGCCAGGGGCCAGGCAAGCTCTCGGCAGTCGGCCTCGCCCAGTTGCTCCTGAAAAAATTGGAAGCCCAAGGGGATCCCTTGGCCCAGTTGCGCCAGGTGGAAGCCGGAGAGCTGATCCAGATCGAAGGCATTGGCCCGGCCAAGGCAGCAACGGTGTTGGCCGCCATCGAGCTGGGGCGACGGGTGTTTTTGGGTCGCCCGTCAGAACGCACGGTGATCGAGTCGCCGGAACAGGCAGCCATGGCCCTGAGCGGCGACCTGATGTGGGAGACCCAGGAGCATTTTGCCGTTTTGCACCTAGATATCAAGCACCGCCTCATTGGCCAGCAGATTGTAACCCGGGGCACCGCCACCGAAACCCTGTCTCATCCGCGGGAGACTTTCCGCAGCGCCATCAAACAGGGGGCCAGTCGCATCCTGGTGGCCCACAACCACCCTTCCGGCAGCTTGGATCCCAGCCCAGAAGATCTTGCCCTTACCCGGCAACTCTTGCAGGCGGGGCAACTGCTGCAGATCCCGGTTTTGGACCACCTCATCTTGGGCGGCGGACAGTTCCTCAGCTTGCGCCAACGCACCAACCTTTGGCAGGAGTTTCCCCAGCCGGAGTAGTCTTCACCCCCAGCCTTTCTCCCAGAGAGAGAGAGTAGAATCAAGGCAACGGACAGGTTCGCCGTCTTTGGGTTGACCGCGCCCAAGGGATCCCTGTGTGTGGGCTCTCAAGAATTGGGCAGTGGCTCAAAGCGCATTCCCACCTTGAGCTGGCCGCCATTGACCAGGTCCCAAGCGGACTGTTCTTTTCTGCCAGGCAGTTGCGCCCGCCGGATCAATAGGGATCCCTCTCCGGTGGCTACATAGACTCCTTCTCCCCTGTCCAATCCCACCACCTCGCCAGGGCTGCCTTGGGGGAGATCGCCAGGGGGTGGGTGCAACTGAGGAGAGGCAGAGCGGACAATTTTGATCCGCTGCCCCCTCAAACTGGTGAAACAGTTGGGGGAAAAGGCGCGGATTTGGTTGTGCAAGGCCTGGGCAGGGCGCTGCCAGTCGAGGTGAAAGTCTTGTTTTTTGAGCAAAGGGGCGTAGGTTGCCCGGGATCCGTCCTGAGGGATGGGGGTGAGTTCGCCTTTCTCCAATTTCAGGAGTGTTTCCACCAAGAGTTCTGCCCCCAGTTGAGCCAGTTGGGGTGCCAATTCTAGGCTGGTTTGCTCTGGCCCAATGGGTAGCTTGGCCTGGAGCAGGATGGCCCCCGTATCCATTCCCTCATCCATGAGCATGGTGGTCACGCCGGTCTCGGTTTCTCCGTTGGCAATAGCCCACTGGATGGGGGCAGCGCCACGATAGGCGGGCAGGAGGGATCCATGCACATTCACACAGCCCAGCTTGGGCATCTGCAACACCGTCAGGGGCAAGATCTGGCCGTAGGCCACCACCACAAACACATCGGCGGCCAGGGCCTGCAAAGCTGCCAGCACCTCTGCATCCCGCCGCAAGCGGACAGGCTGCCACACAGGGATCCCGTGGGCCTGGGCGAGAACCTTGGTAGGGGGGGGAAGCACCTTTTGTCCCCGTCCCTGGGGCCGATCCGGCTGGCAGACCAATCCCACCACTTCAAAGGGGGACTGCGGCTGCAACAGGATCTGCAGCGAAGGCAGGGCAAACTCTGGCGTGCCGAAAAAAACAACCCGCATGGCCAACCCCAACGAGCACTGTCCTTCAGAATACGCTCAGCCAGCGGCTGCAAACGCTCGGCTACTTACTATCTCCTCCGTCAACTGACACCCGGAGATTCAGTCTGGGAGGCAGGAGAAGGGGGTGGCGGCTTATCCAGCGGAGAGATTTCTCTCTCTGAGATGGGGGATCGCCCGGTCAAGGGCACCTGCGGGGCCTGCCAAAAGGCGGGCTGTTTGAGATCGAACTCCTGGCTCCAGGCCGGGAAAAAGGAGCCCAGTTTTTGCCCGGAAAGCCGCAGCCGTTGCAAAAAAGTCCATTCCAGACGGGTCAAGGCTCGCCGCAGAAAATCCTTAGCCCAAGCCGGATCCGGAGCTTCTGCCGCCTGCAAGTTCACCTGCAAGAGGCCCAGCTTGGGATGGAAATGAACCCGTGCTTGGATCCCTTCTGGACGCAACAGGTAATTCAGTACCTGCTGGATGGCTACCCCATCCCCCCGCTGAGCGCGATACAGAGGGCTGTTGGGGTTGGGCTGGGGCTGATAGCGCCACTCGCGGTGCCATTCCGGGATCCCTTCATTGGCCAGAAAGCCAAAAAGCTCCACCTGACGTTGCCTGTGGGTCAGCGCCATGTGCTCCAAGGCCGGCGAGAGGCTCTCCAGCAAAGCATCCGGCTCAGGCAAGGGATCCCCCTCTAGGCGCAGCAACAGGCGGTGGCCGGAAAGCCGCGCTTGTACCTGGAGATAACCCAACCCCAGGGATCCCAGGGCTTTTTGCAGATCGGCCAAAATGGCGGGCAGAGGAGCCTGGACATCCAAAGAATCACTCACCGACAAAAGATCCTCAACAAGCCGTAACTCAACCTAGCCAATTTCCAAGGTTGCTTGGATCCCTGGGATCGCCGGCCAAGATGGCCAGATCCATTCACCTCAGTTGCTAGACCCCCAGGATCAGGCGAGCTGCAGCGAACTGAGTTAACCTCAGCAACGGCTACAGCCCATAGAAATCCGGCCCGGATCCCTCGTAGCTGGGGTTGACCCGCAAGTTTAAGTGGGGACAGATGATCTCGCAGGTGCGGCACTGGATGCAGTTTTCCAAAGACATGGCATGGGAGCGGATGCCATTTTGGTCGCGGATGTGGTGTACCTCTGCTGTGCAGTCGGCAACGCAGGGGGTGGGGCGATTCAGCTTGTCGTAGGCGGCGATGCACCGGCGGCAGGTTTCGGCGTCGAACTCCAGGATGTGACGGTTACCCTCGGGGTAGCGGGGATCCGCGAAAAAAACCGCATCGGGCCGCGAGAAATAGCCCGGTCGAGCGGCCAATTCCTGGGGAGCCAAGGTTGTGGGGGCCACAAAATCCGCTTGAATGGCAGCGTGGGGGGCCACATAGCCTCGCGGGGGTGGCTCGCTGGGGCTGACCCGCCCGGTGAGCAGGGTGTAGGCGCGCAGAGTTTCTCGTCCGCGGCGAACGGGATCCTGTAAACCCCAGCGCAGGGATCCCAGCCAGGGGTGGCCGGCATCGACGCTGCGGCACACCTGAGGTAAGTATTCTTCCAGCAGGCGGGAGTTTTCCAAAAAAGCCTCGCGGAAGTAGCGGCTGCGGTAGAGGTTTTGCCCCACTGCACTTTCCATCACCGCCTTTTGGTAGTCGGTTTGGATGCGCAGATCCCCTTTCAAGAAGCCATCGTGAATGAGGCCCGCCGCCAGATAGCCGGTTTCCATGGCATTATCCACCCCGGCCAAGCTACCCACATCCAACACCCCCAGCGCATCCCCCAACAGCAGGGCTCCCTCAACGCCAAACCGGGTGGGCAGGCTGTGGTAGCCCCCTTCGGGAATCACGGCAGCCCCGTACTTGAGCAACTTGCCGCCGGCAATCAGGGACTGGATCCAGGGGTGAGCCTTGAACTCCTGCAGACGCTGCTGGGGGTTAAGGTTGGGGTTCCTGCTGTCGAGGCCGATGATCAGACCTAAGGCCAGGCGATTGTCTTTGAGGCCATAGACAAAGCCCCCGCTGAAGCTGCCATCCAAAACCGGGTAGCCCAAGGTATGCCACACCTGCCCCTGCCGGGACTGGGGGATCTGCCACACCTCTTTGACCCCCACCGACCACAGTTGCGGGTTGGGGCGCAGTTGAAACTTCTCGATGAGATCTTTGGAAATGAAGCCTTTGTCGCCGAAACAGGTGAGTTCGGCAAAGATGCAATCTTCGTACACTTGGCCGGAATCGCTCGCCCGCACCCCAATCACCCGCTCCCCGTCGTAGAGGATTTCATGGGCGGCAAAGCCAGGGAACACATCCAGGGTAACGTTCGGGATCCCTTTGGCTTTTTCCTGCAGGGTTTCGGCCAGCCAACGGATGACGTGGCTGAGGGTGAGAATGAACTGCCCCTGCTTGCGAAATCCCGGCGGGATCACCGCTTCCGGCAGATCCCAGCGCTGTTGGGATCCCAGCACGCTCAAGTGATTGGCTTCCACCCGGCCTTCGTGGGGAAATCCTTGGCTTTCAAAATCGGGGAAGAGCTTGGCGATCACTTGGAGGTTGCAGATGGCGCCACTGACGATGTGACCGCCGAATTGGCGGGCTTTTTCCAAAATGGCGATGGAGATTCTTAGCCCGGATAGCTTGGCCAAATCCAAAAGGCGATGGGCCAAGATCAAGTTGGAGGAACTCCCCCCCACCAACAGAAGGTCGTAGCGGATGGCTTCACTCATCCTCTCCACGCGGTAGCTCCGGATACGCTGCCTGTATCTTAAAAAGGGGAGGGGAGAAAGAGGGCAAAACTTTAGACCTTCTCAAGCCTCTGGTGCGAGCCCCCAGCAAGATGATCGTCGTCGGCCTAATGTCGGGCACTTCGGTAGACGGGATCGATGTAGCCATCGTCCACCTGGAGGGTGACGATCCCCTACAGTGGGAGTTAATGCATTTCCAGACGATCCCCTATTCCCCAACGCTGCGGGCAGAGATTTTGCGGGCTGCGGATCCCAAAACCGGCACGGTAGATCACATCTGCACCTTGAACTTTCGCTTGGGTCGAGCTTTTGCGGCAGCGGCCTTGCAAGGGATCCAGGCGGCCCATCTTACCCCCCAACAGATCGATCTCATCGGCAGCCATGGCCAAACCCTTTGGCATAACCCCAGTGGGCCAGAAGCTTCGACTTTGCAAATCGGTGAAGCTGCGGTGATTGCCGAGCTGACCGGGATCCCGGTGGTGAGCAATTTTCGGGCGCGGGACATGGCGGCAGGAGGTCAAGGCGCACCTTTGGTAGCTTTTGTGGATTGGCTGCTGTTGAGGCATCCCCACCTTCATCGTGTGGCCCAGAACATCGGCGGTATTGCCAACCTTACCTATCTCCCCAGCCTCTACAGTGGGGGATCCCCCTTGGCTTTCGACACCGGCCCCGGCAATGTTTTGATTGATTTGGCGGTGATGCGGGCCAGTCAGGGACATCAAGCCTTTGATCGCGACGGAAAATGGGCTGCCCAAGGCCAAGTCCACTGGGAAAAAGTTGCAGAATGGATGCGGGATCCCTATTTTCAAAAGGCACCGCCCAAAACCACTGGTCGGGAGTATTTTGGATCCCTTTATTTGGAGCAAATTTGGACCCAATTTATATCTGCTCACGACTGTATTGCCACCCTCACAGGGTTTACGGCCTGCTCCATTGCCCAAGCCTATAGGGACTTTTTGCCCGCGACCCCAGATCAAGTTATTCTCAGCGGTGGCGGCACCCAAAACCCTGTTCTCATGCAACTGCTGCAGGAGCAACTGCCGACCACAACCCTGTTGACTTCCGACCAAGTGGGGATCCCTTCTAAGGCCAAAGAGGCCCTTGCCTTCGCGGTATTGGCCTATAAAACCTGGCAAGGTGAGACCAATAATCTACCGGAAGCAACTGGGGCAAGACATGCTGCCATCTTGGGCCAAATCACACCCTCTTGTCGTAACCAGTCCTAACTCATCTGTATCGTTATCTCCAACAAGCTTGAGCCATTCCTCATACTCCCGAGGAAAGAGAAATGTCCGGAATTGCGGCGGAGCCTCTGCCGAATCCAGATCTCGCTAGGATGTCACGCAAGGCTGAGAAAAGCGATAAAGTTACCTTGCCAAGATCTATCTGAGAAAAGCGATAAAGTTACCTTGCCAAGATCTATAAATCAAAAGCCCTAGTTCTTATGAAGGATCGTCCTCTGCCTCCACTTCTGCTGGCAATCATGATTTTTAATTTCTTCATTCTCTTTGGCTGTAGTGTTGTCCGGCATCACCTGTTTCAGTCTGGAGGATATGATCTTGGCATCTTCGACCAATCCATCTATCTAATCAGTCGGGGAGAGGTTCCGTTTTCGACCATTCGAGGGATCCACATCTTGGGAGACCACGCAGCCTTTATTCTCTATCCCATCAGCTTTTTGTACCGCATTGTCCCCTCGGTCTATTGGCTATTTGGGCTCCAATCCCTGGCGTTAACCTTGGGAGCATTGGCTATTTATCACCTTGCACTTCAGGCCAAGGTCGATCCCAGCCAAGTGATGGTGATTGCCACAGCCTATCTTCTCTATCCGGCCATTTTTAACGCCAACCTTTTTGATTTTCATCCAGAGGTTTTGGCCGTTCCCCTTTTCTTGGCGGCTGTGCTCTGCATTCGCTCTGGAAAATTGTGGGGATTCCTTCTCTGTTTGAGCGGCATCCTCGGCTGTAAAGCAGTGTTGTCTCTCAATGTTGTCGCCCTGGGAGCCTGGCTGTTGCTTTGGGAAAGAGGACGAATTCAAGAACGCTGGCAATGGCGCTGCCAAGTGGGCGGCTGGACGGCAATTGCAGCAGGATCAGCTTGGTTTGGGATAGCCACTTTTGGGATCATCCCTTACTTCAGCGGCAGCGAGCCGGCAGCCGTTTCTCATTACGACTATCTAGGGAATTCTGTTGCGGAAATTGTTCAAGGTTTAATCTTGAGACCGATGTTGGTTTTGAGCAAAGTCTTCTCTCTGGACACCCTGTTTTATGGATTTTTATTGGTTGCGCCTTTGGCTTGGGGTCTCTCTTGGCGGCATTGGGATCCCTGGATCCCTGCCCTGCCTACCCTGGGTTTGAATATACTCTCCAGCAACCCCACCTATCGAGATCTGGTGCATCAGTACGCTTTGCCTATCGTTCCTTTCTTGTTCTTGGCCGTCATCGAGAATGTGAAAAACCATCCCTTGCAGAGCCATTTTATAAAAGATGGAAAACTGCCCCTGATCTGGTCTTCGCTGGCCTTTTTGGCCTTGGGGAAATACACCTTTTTCGGCTCGATTTATCTCAGCTCCCTGGACACTTGGCAGGCAACCCGACAGGCTCTTGCCCAGATCACCACCCAAGGGGGCGTCCTCACCACCCACGAGATCAGCCCTCACCTCACCCAGCGACCTGTAATCTACTTTACAGACGAGGGCCGCTTCAATGGATCCCCGCCCTCTCAGTGGGATCCCTTTGATTATGTGTTGCTCAACACCCGTCATCCGGGGTGGCGCAGCACTCCAGAGTTCTCCCGCATCCTGATCGAAGCTTTACAGAAGGAAACCCAGTTTCAGCTTCTGTACCATCAAGATGGGGTGTATTTGTTCTCTAGGTTACGAAAAGACCTCTAAGAATCGCATAAGAATCGCAATTCTAAGGACTGCAGACTACTTTATTGGCACTTGATCTAATTGAATCTAATTGACTTAAACCAAGTCTTCTTCTCGTTGCAACAAATGATTAAGAAACTGCTGCTTCAATCTAACTAAAGAAATTGTTTACACTTGCAAGGCTTAATCTGAGCTTAGTCTTCTCTTAACTTCAAGCCACTAACTTTGTAGTGCCTATCCTCATGCGCGAATAGAGTAGCGCAGGGGTTAGGTGCTGTTTTATAAGACTCGCCAAGTTTCTAAACAAAACTTGTCAAGACAAGAGGAGAAGTCAACGTAAACTACCCGACACCCGCGCTACGCGCAGGGTGCAGGCTTTATCCCAATCCCTAGCGGCCCCAGAGGACAGCTAAGTTTCGGAATTTCAGGCGAGTTTACAGTCGCCCCAAGGAGAGAGATTACTTGAGCAGCGTTATGGTCAGCATCCCCTTCCCACCCACAATGTCCACACTTGAACGACTTGCCATTGCGGTAGGACTTACCCCGCTCAGGGTGGATGTGCAGGCATTTATGGCAGGTCTGACTGGTGTAGGCAGGCGGCACCAGCACCACAGACACCCCAGCAATGGCAGCCTTGTAGGCTACAAACATCCTGAGCTGGTAGAACGCCCAGTTGTTAGTCCTGCGCCGCTCAGCCTTACTTCGAGACTTCTGATTCAGGCAATCTCTGATGCCTGTCAAGTCTTCAAAAGCCAGTGCCGCACCAATAGCCTGGGCATCCCTGACCAAGGTTTTGCTGATGTTATGGTTCAGCCATGTCTGGTAGCGCCGTTCTCTCCCAGAGAGCCTTCTCAGCAGCCTCCTAGAGCTGCGAGTGCGTTTGGATTGAACCTTGGCGCGTACACGGCTGAACCGGTCACGGACGGCCTGGATGTGTTCTCCACTCCAAGAGCGTCCGTTGCTAGCGGTGGCGATATCCCGCCTGCCCAAGTCAACTCCGATTACCTTGGGAGTTTTGCCGGTTGGGGGAGTGTCCAGCTCAACAGCGATGTTGATGTAGTAGTCCCCTTGCTTGGTCTTGGACAGGGTTGCACTTGTTGGCTCCTGGCCTAGCAGAAGCGCTATCTGGTAACCACCGATCTTGAGCTTGAGCCAAACCCGTCCGCTCATCAGGGTCACGCCCACGGCTTGGTCGGACTCTCGGTACTTAAAAGTACGAGCGTCCAAAGTCAGACTGGTGGGGCGGAACTTGTGGACTTGCTTCACCGCCTTGGCATTGCTAATCACCCGACGGAGCGCCTGACAGACGTGGTTGGCTTTCAGCCCCGTTGCTGCCCTTACCGGCCGATAGACCAAGTGGTGCAGCTTGGCGGTGTTCCAGCAGTTCTTTTGTTTGGCGGTGTCGAGAATCTGGTTGCAAGCATTCGCAAAGCCCTGCAAAGTGCGGTCAATTTCTTGACGCAACTCTTGTGGGACTATCAGCTTGCAACGTACAGAGATAGTCTGGCTCATGGGCTTATTGTAGTTTATCCAGACTTTTGACCAGCAAACCTATATGGAGGAGGGCTTTCCTCCCGACACCAAGCCTGCGGCTATGGTGCGGGCCTCCAGCCCGAAAATTTGGTGAGTATCCATTCGCATGGCCCTAAGCTTCGTCCTGGAGACGAGCCTATGTGTAACCACTCTCCCAACCCCACTTTCAGCAGCATCCTGGAGAGCCGTTTGCAGCGGCGTCAAGTGTTGCAGGGGGGAATTGCTGCAGCGGTGGCCACCTTTTTTGGCTTGCCTACGCTGAACAGTGCTTCCAAATCGGCAAAAGCCGCCAGTGGCAGTGCTTTGCTGGGCTTCAAGGCAATTCCTGTGAGCGCGGAAGACAAACTGGTGGTGCCCGAAGGCTACACTGCCCGACCGCTGCTGGCTTGGGGTACTCCCATCACCGGCACCTATCCACAGTTCAAGCTGGAAAACACCGGTGCCGAGCAGGGAATGCAGGTGGGTACCCACCACGATGGCATGCACCTCTTCCCCATCGAAGGGAAGGATCCCTGGCAGGGCAGCTCCACCGAGGGTTTGCTGGTGTTTAACCACGAGTACGTTGAGCCTCGGTTTATGCATGCTGCGGCTGTGGGCCAGAAGCTGGATTCCGACCTGTATCCCACCAATCCTGACGGCACCCGCGATCCCGATCAGGTGCTGAAAGAGCTGAATGGCCACGGGGTGAGCATTGTCCACATCAAGCAGCAGGGAGACGGCAGTTGGGAAGTGGTGCGGGATCGCCTCAACCGCCGCATCACCGGTCTTACCCTCATGGAGATCCACGGCCCGGTGCGGGGATCCGACTTTGTGAAAACCAAGTTCAGCCCCGAAGGCACGATGACCCGTGGCACCCTGAACAACTGCGCCCACGGCGTCACTCCCTGGAATACCTACCTTACTTGTGAGGAGAACTGGGCGGGCTACTTCAGCAACACCAGCAAAGGCCCCGACCAAAAGCCCAACCTGCCCCGGGAGCACAAGCGCTACGGCGTAAGCACCGAGACTTCCCGCTACGGCTGGGAGCTGGCCAGCAACAAGGCGGACGAGTTCATCCGCTTCAATGCCACCCCCACCGCTGCGGATGCCACTCAAGACTACCGCAATGAGCCCAACACTTTTGGCTGGGTGGTGGAGATCGATCCCTTTGATCCCAGCAGCACTCCCAAGAAGCGCACCGCTCTGGGCCGCTTCGCCCACGAAGGCGTGGTGTTTCAGCCGCCGGTGGAAGGCCAGCCGATTGTGGCCTATATGGGGGACGATGCCCGCTTTGAGTACATCTACAAGTACGTCTCTGCCGAGCCCTACCGCAAGGAAACGGCGGGCGGACATCTGTTGGACAATGGCACCCTGTATGTGGCCAAGTTCAACGAAGATGGCACGGGCGAGTGGCTGCCGCTGGTGTTTGGGAAAAACGGCCTGACCCCGGAAAACGGCTTCACCAGCCAAGCAGACGTGTTGGTGAATACCCGCACGGCGGCGGATTTTGTCGGCGCCACCAAGATGGATCGGTCCGAGTGGGGAGCGGTGGATCCGCAAACCCGCATGGTCTACTTCACCCTGACCAACAACAGCCGTCGGGAACAAGACCAGGTGAACGCTGCCAACCCCCGTCCCAAAAACAAGTGGGGTCACATCATCCGTTGGAAGGAAGCCAACGACCGGCCTCAAGCCACCCGTTTCGAGTGGGATCTCTTTGTCTTGGCCGGGCCGCCTGAAGATAGCCGCAAGCTATCGGGCCAGCCCCTCAATGAAGACAACATCTTCAACTCTCCCGATGGTCTGTGGTTCGATGCCAGCCGTCGCCTCTGGATCCAGACCGACACCAGCGACAGCAATCTCAACCAAGGGGATTTTGCTCCTTTTGGCAATAACCAAATGTTGGCTGCCGATCCGGATACAGGGGAAATTCGCCGCTTCTTGACCGGGCCGATTGGGCAAGAGATCACCGGTGTGGTCACCACTCCCGATCAGCGCACCATGTTCATCAACGTGCAACATCCGGGAGCCAGAACCAGCGAGGACGACTTTGCCGCCGGCAAGATCCTCTCCCGCTGGCCCGACTACGACCCCAATCTCTACCCCCGCTCGGCGGTGGTGGTGATCACCAAAAATGACGGCGGGATCATCGGTACCTAGTTGTCTCTGAGGCCGTCAGCCCATAAAACCCAGCGGCAGGGATCCTTCATCTCTGCCGCTTTCTCGCACTCATAGTCGCTTCAGGTTAGGTTGAGACGCCAGGGCTACGAGGAATTAATCCCACAGGTTTAAATCCGTCACTGCCCCCAGGCTGCTGCTGGAGACCAGCTTGGCGTACTTGGCTAGGGTGCCCCGTTTGTAGCGAGGCTCAGGAGGAGACCAGCGGGCGCGGCGGCGGGCCAGCTCTTCTTCGATCACATGCAAGTGCAACTGGCGAGCCGGGGCATCAATGGTGATAAGATCCCCTTCCTCCACCAGGGCAATCGTGCCCCCCACATAGGCTTCGGGAGCCACATGGCCCACTACCATGCCGTAGGTGCCGCCGGAGAAGCGGCCATCGGTGATCAGGCCAACGCTATCCCCCAAGCCGGCGCCGATGATGGCCGAAGTGGGCGAGAGCATCTCCCGCATGCCGGGGCCACCTTTGGGGCCTTCGTAGCGGATGACCACCACATCCCCTGCTCGGATCTGGCCGGAGAGGATGGCCTGCAGGCAGGACTCCTCTGAATCGAAGACCCGCGCCGGCCCGGTAATTTTCGGGTTCTTGACGCCGGTAATCTTGGCTACTGCCCCTTCGCTGGCCAGGTTTCCCTTGAGAATGGCTAGGTGCCCTTGGGGATACAGGGGGCTGTGCCAAGGGCGGATCACCTCCTGATCCGGGCTAGGCTCGTCCGGCACATCCCGCAGGACTTCGACGATGGTCTGGCCGGAGATGGTGAGGCAGTCCCCGTGCAGCAGGCCGTGGTTGAGCAGCATTTTCATCACCTGGGGGATCCCGCCGGCCCGGTGCAGGTCGGTGGCCACAAACCGCCCTGAAGGCTTGAGATCGCAGAGGACAGGCACGCGAGCACGAATGGTCTCGAAATCATCTAGCGTCAGGGGCACTTCTGCCGCATGGGCAATGGCCAGAAAGTGGAGCACGGCGTTGGTGGATCCCCCTACGGCCATGATCACCGAGATGGCATTTTCAATGCTTTTGCGGGTGATGATATCTCGCGGGCGGATGTTGGCTTTGATGGCCTCTGCCAAGACCTTGGCCGATTGGGCTGCACTTTCGGCTTTCTCTTCGTCTTCTGCAGCCATGGTGGAGGAGTAGGGCAGGCTCATCCCCATGGCCTCAAACGCGCTGGACATGGTGTTGGCCGTGTACATGCCGCCGCAGGATCCGGCACCGGGACAGGCATGGCGCTCCACCGCCAGCAGCTCTTCCTCGGAGATGCGCCCGGCACTGAACTCCCCCACCGCTTCAAAGGCGCTGACGATGGTGAGGTCGCGGCCATTGTAGTGACCCGGCTTGATGGTGCCGCCGTAGACGAAGATCGAGGGTACATTGAGGCGGGCCATGGCGATCATCGCCCCCGGCATATTCTTGTCGCAGCCGCCAATGGCCAAGAGGCCATCCATGCTCTGGCCGTTGACCACCGTCTCGATGGAATCGGCAATCACTTCCCGCGACACCAGCGAGTATTTCATCCCCTCCGTGCCCATCGAGATGCCGTCGCTAATGGTGATGGTGCCGAACACCTGGGGCATACAGCCCGCCGTTCTCAAAGCCGCCTCCGCCCGCTCCGCCAGAGTTTGGATCCCCATGTTGCAGGGGGTGAGGGTGCTGTGGGCGTTGGCAATGCCGACGATGGGCTTGCCGAAATCTTCGTCGCGAAAGCCCACGGCCCTGAGCATGGCGCGGTTGGGGGAGCGCTGTACTCCCTGGGTAACCACTTGGCTGCGCAGCGGGAAAGGGGAATTGGCCATCATTGCAAGAGGAAACCGGGACGAAGTAGGGAGAGGAGAAAAGGGGTAGAACTCATCCTACCGCGTTTCTTCGGGGGAACATGAGCTTTCCCGGAAAGAGGGATCCAAACCAAATCTGAAGCAACTCTGTAAGTTGTCTGCACCTGCGCCAGGAATCGGCCAGCCTACCTAATAGAAGGGATCCCAGGTTCCAATCGCGTTAGCGAGACCGAGTCAAGACATGGGGGCCAGGGATCCTGGGTGTTGGTGTTTCCCCTTCGTGTTGGCGAAGCCTCGTATGGTTCTCAGCTCTCCTCTCCCCTCGCCTGCAGTGCCCAGCAGTGCCGACCGCGTTAGCGGGACGGAGTCCTCACGGGAGATGTTGCGGGATGTGCTCACCCTCTCCCGTCATGTTTTACAGCAGTTTGGCAGTTTTACGGCAGAGGCCCAAGACTTCAGCGCCCTGATGAACCGCATTGCCCTGGCCGGCAAGATGATCGCCCGGCGGCTGAGTCAGGCAGGACTGATCGAAGGGGCGCTGGGGGTTACCGGCAGCGTCAATGTCCAAGGGGAAGAACAGCAACAGATGGACGACTACGCCAACCGGGCCTTCATTCGCGCTTTGGAGCAAACGGGCCTGGTGTGTCGGCTGGTCTCGGAAGAGATGAAAACCCCGGCTCGCCTGCCGGAAAACTGCTCCCTCAGCCGCCTGGCCCTGATGATCGATCCCCTGGATGGATCCTCCAACATTGACGCCAACCTCAGCGTCGGCTCCATCTTCTCCGTCCTTCACCCTCTTGAGGATCGCCCGGAAGCGGACAACCAAGACCTGCTGCAACCGGGCCGTCGCCAACTGGCTGCGGGATATATTCTCTACGGCCCCAGCACCCAATTGGTCTATTCCGTCGGCAAGGGGGTACACGGTTTTACGTTGGATCCCAGCTTGGGGGAATTTATCCTCTCCCGCAGCGACATCCGCATTCCTGAACGCGGTTCCGTCTACAGCCTCAACGAGGGCTATTTCTGCCACTGGAGCGAAGGGATCCAAAACTTCGTTCGCTATGTCCACCGCCGCGATGGCTACGTCTCCCGTTACAGCGGCGCTTTGGTGGCGGATTTTCACCGCATTCTGCTCCAGGGCGGAGTTTATCTCTATCCCGGCACCCAGAAAAAACCGGAGGGCAAGCTGCGCCTGATGTACGAGGCCAACCCCCTGGCTTTTCTGGCCGAGCAGGCGGGCGGGGCAGCCACCACCGGCACCGAGGCCATTCTGGACATCGTTCCCCAATCTCTCCACCAACGGGTGCCCCTCATCATCGGCAGCCGTGAGAATGTGGCCGAAGTGCTGCGCTGCCTGGAAGGTTCTCTGACCCCCTAGCCCCTCCTTTCCCCAACCCTATCCACCCAAGCTGAACCGACTTTATGGTGACCCTGGCTGAAAACCCCCTCCGCGTTGGTCTCAACCAAGAGCGCATTCCGGATCCCTGTATTGTGGTGCAGTTTGGCGCTTCTGGGGATCTGGCCGCCCGCAAGCTGCTCCCGGCCTACTACCGGCTGTTTGGGCAGCGGCGGCTGCCGCCGGAGTTTACTTTGGTGGGGGTGGCCCGCCGCGATTGGACTCACGAGGTTTATCGGGAAAAGATGCGGGCTGCCGTGCAGGAGTTTGCCCCCCAGGACTTGGGGCCGGAGGCCCTCTGGCAGGACTTCGCCAGCCGCCTGTTCTATTGCCGCCTCGATATCGGAGATGCTGAGAGCTATCTGCGCCTAAAGCAGCTGCTCAGCCAGCTGGACGAAGAGCGGGGCACCCGCGGCCACCGAGTGTTCTATCTGGCGGTGGCGCCGGACTTCTATGCCCAGGCCATCCAACAGCTGGGGGCAGCTGGCATGGTGGCCGATCCGACCAAAACGCGGGTGGTGATCGAAAAGCCCTTTGGCCACGACCTCACCTCGGCCCAGGAACTCAACCGCCTTGTGCAGCGAATTTGCCAGGAAGAGCAGATCTACCGCATTGATCACTACTTGGGCAAAGAGACGGTGCAAAACCTGCTGGTCTTCCGCTTTGCCAACGCCATTTTCGAGCCTCTCTGGAACCGCAACTACATCGACCATGTGCAGATCACCGTGGCGGAGACGGTGGGGGTGGAGGATCGGGCCGGCTACTACGACACTGCCGGCGCCCTGCGAGACATGGTGCAAAACCACCTAATGCAGATCTATTGCCTGACGGCCATGGAGCCACCTGTCTCACTGCGCAGCGATGGGGTGCGCAACGAAAAGACCAAGGTGCTGCAGGCCACCCGCCTAGCGGATCCCCGCAATGTGGCAGCCGCAGCGGTGCGGGCGCAGTACGGCCCTGGCTGGATTGCCGGCAAGCCGGTGCTGGGCTATCGGCAGGAGCCCAATGTCAATCCCCAGTCCAAAACCCCCACCTACGTCGCTCTGAAACTGGAGTGTGATACTTGGCGGTGGAAGGGGGTGCCCTTCTACTTGCGCACTGGGAAACGCCTGCCCAAGAAGGTTTCGGAGGTGGCCATTCACTTTAAGCAGGTGCCCCTTTCCCTGTTCCAATCGGCAGCTCGGGAGGTGAGTCCCAACATCCTGGTACTGCGCATCCAACCCAATGAGGGCATCTCGTTGCGCTTTGAGGCCAAGATGCCGGGGCCAGAGATCCGCACCCGCTCGGTGGATATGGATTTCCGCTATGGGACGGCTTTTGGAGCGAGTACACCGGATGCTTACGATCGCCTGCTCCTGGATTGTCTGCTGGGGGATCCAACGCTGTTCACCCGTGCCGATGAGGTTGAAGCGGCCTGGCGGGTGGTGACGCCGGTGTTATCGGCCTGGGAGTCTGAGCCCGGCAGCGGCAATGGCGGCGGTGCTGCACCGCCTCTGTTCACCTATGAGGCCGGCACTTGGGGGCCAAAGGCTGCCGAAGATCTGCTCACCCAATCGGGGCGGCGGTGGCGGCGCCTCTGATTTGGCTGCTCTCGGCTGGTAAACCATGGCCTATCCACCTCTGTGTAAGCCGGGGCACCCTCAGCAACAGGCAGAAGAGTTCCTGAAGTTTCAAGCCAAGAAGAAGAACGTGGTTGTCGTGGAAGTATCGGAAGCGTACACCAGCAAAACCTGTACCAAGTGCGGGCACATCCACACTAAGTTGGGTGGCGCAAAGGTGTTTAGATGCCCAAAGTGCGACCACAGGCTACCACGAGATTGGCAAGGCGCTCTGGGTGTTATGCTCAGAGCTTTGCGGGATACCGCCTTTCTGTTTGGACTCCGTCCCGCTAACGCGGTCGCGTCAGCATCGCGTAGTGACAACGGAAACGGACAGAATGCTATCGCTTCACCGCTGAGCAGTAATGCTCAGCAGTGTTCAGCGTAAATGTATCAGCATGAGCAGCTCAAGAGCCCTTTCAAATGGCCGCTGCAGAAGAGAACACCAAGACGTAGGGATCCCCGGCTGTTGCAGCTAACATGGGCATGGCCTGTTTATTGCGTGGGTATCATGCCGCCACTGTTGTTCCGGTTATCCGTCCGGCCCTGGCGAGCCTTGTCGGTGGGCCTGGCAGTTGTGTTGGGGATGGGAGGGTGGAGCTCTGCCCAGGCCCAGGTGTTGCTGCACATCCCTTTGCCCAATGGGGGCTTGATGCAGGCCCAAGCGCTACAACTGGCCACCGACTCGCTGCGGCTGGCCCAGTTTGGTCAAACGGAAGAAGCGCTGCGCCGCCTGCAACTGGCCGTGGCCATGGTGCCCAACTCCTCAGAGCTGCTCTATGTTTTGGGCAACGTCCACCTAGAACTGGGGGACTTGGAGCAGGCGATTGCCTCGTTGCAGAAGGCCCGCGCCCTGTCTCCTCAAGATGGGGCTGTTCTCTACTCGCTGGGATCGGCTTATTTGCGGCAGGGCAGCTACTTTGCCGCTGCTGAAACCCTGGAACGAGCTGTGGCCCTGCAACCGGATAACCCCAACGCTCGCTTCCAACTGGGCAATGCCTACCTCATGCTGGATCGGTGGGATGCGGCCCGGCAGGAATATGAGAAGACCTTGGAGTTGGATTCCGCCTATTGGCCGGCCATGAACAACATGGGCTTGGTGGACTATGAGCAGGGGGATCTCGACGCCGCCATCGATCGCTGGGAACGCACGATAGAGATGAACAATGCCGTAGCAGAGCCCTATTTGGCCCTGGCGACTGCCCTCTACATTCGGGGAGAAACCGAACGGGCTGAGGAACTGGGGGCAAAGGCCATGCGCTTGGATCCCAACTACGCCCGCCTGCAGGTGTTGCGGGAGAACCTGTGGCGAGAAAACCTGCTGCGAGATGTGCAGATCCTCCTGCGCACCCGCCCTGTTGCAGAAGCTCTGCAGCAAGCCGCTATCGAGCAGTTCAACCGGCGGATGGGCCTCTCAGAATAGATTCAGGATAGATTTAGGAATTGACAGTGGGAAGTTCTGCAGGGGATCCCTTGAGAACTCGTGCCTGAAACTTGGCCCGAATCCGCTCGGCAATCCCGGCACTGTTCAAGCCTAGTTCTGCCAAGGATTCCTCGGGGGTGGCGTGCTCCACCCACACATCCGGCACCCCCAAGCGCAACAAGGGCACTGCCAGGTCGGCGTCGAGCAGGGCTTCGGCCACTGCCGAGCCAAACCCACCCATGAGGCAACCTTCTTCCACCGTCACCACCAAGCGGCTCTGTTCGGCCAAAGGCAGGATCAGCTCAGTATCCAGAGGCTTGGCGAAGCGGGCATTGACCACCGTGGCTGAGATGCCGTGTTCTTTCAAGATCTCCGCCGCCTGCAGGCTGGGATGCACCATCGACCCATAGGCCAGGATCAGCACCTCGCCGCCGCTGCGCAACACCTCGGCTTTGCCGATGGGCAGGGGTTCCCATCCCTCTTCTGCCAGAGGCACCCCCACGCCAGATCCGCGCGGGTAACGCATGGCGATGGGGCCCTGGGTGTACTGGATCCCGGTCACCACCATGCGCTGCAGCTCCGCTTCATCTTTGGGAGCCATTAGCACCATTTCCGGAATGCAGCGCAGATAGGCGATGTCGTACATGCCTTGGTGGGTGGGGCCATCGGCTCCTACAACTCCCGCCCGATCCAAGCAAAAGAAGACCGGCAACTTTTGGATACAGACATCGTGGATGATCTGGTCGTAGGCCCGCTGCAAGAAGGTGGAATAAATGGCCACCACTGGCCGCATTCCCTCACAGGCCATGCCAGCCGCCAACGTTACAGCGTGCTGCTCGGCGATCCCCACATCCACAAACTGATCCGGCAGCTTTTCCTTGAGCTTATCCAGGCCAGTGCCCGTATCCATAGCGGCGGTGATGCCGATGATGCGGGGATCCCGCTCGGCCAGCTTGCAGAGGGCATGGCCAAAGACCTTGCTGTAGCTGGGGGGCTTGGGCTTGGTGGGCGGGTAGGGCTTGCCGGTGGCCAGGTCGAAGCGGGATTGGGCATGATACCCCACCTGTTCCGCTTCGGCAGGCGGGTAGCCCTTGCCTTTGACGGTAGCTACATGCACCAGTACCGGGCCGGAGATGCCGTGGGCCAACTCAAAGGCATCCAACAACTCCGCCAGGTTGTGCCCGTCCACCGGCCCCACGTAGGTAAAGCCCAGCTCCTCAAAGATAATGCCGGCTTTGTTGTTTTGCACAGCGGTAACCAGCTTCACCGTTTCCTTGAGGCGGTCAATTTCTGGGCTGAGGCTGGATCCCAGCAGGGGGAGATTCTTCAGTTGCTCTTCCAGGCTATCGGCCAAAAACTGCACCGGCGGGCTGAGGCGCAGGCGGTTTAAATAGCGAGGGATCGCTCCCACGTTGGGGGAAATGGACATGCCGTTGTCGTTGAGCACCACCATCAGGTTGGTCTTGGGCAGGTGCCCGGCGTGGTTGATGGCTTCGTAGGCCATGCCTCCGGTTAGGGCACCATCCCCAATGATGGCCACCACCTTGAAGTTGTCTCCCCGCCGATCCCGAGCGATGGCCATGCCCAAAGCTGCCGAGATGCTGGTGGAAGCGTGCCCCGCCCCAAAGTGATCGAAGCGGCTCTCGCTGCGCTTCAGGTAGCCGGAAATCCCCCCCTTCTGGCGCAATGTGTGGAAATTGTGGTACCTGCCGGTGAGCATTTTGTGGGCATAAGCCTGGTGCCCCACATCCCAGATCACCTTGTCTCGATCCAGATCGAGGGTCTTGTAGAGGGCCAAGGTCAGCTCCACCACCCCCAGCCCTGGCCCCAGATGACAGCCGACCGGGGAATTGGCAGCCGTCTGCAGATGTTTGTCGCGAATCTGGCGGGCTAGGCTGCGCAACTGGCTCAGGTTCAGGTTTCGGAGCTGGTTGGGATGAGTGATGTCACTCAGGTGCATAATGGACTCGTCCTTCCGGTGTGATCTCACTCTAATTCATTTTCAGGAGGGGTTTTGTAGCCCTCCCTCTCAAAACTTCAAGGAATGCAGGGATCCCCTCAATGCTGGGCCAAGGGCAGTGAGATCTTGAAAGGGGCACGCCAAGGAGCTTATTCAAGGGTTAGCCTCGCGTAAGGCCCTCGGTTGCTCCGGAGTTAAGGGCTAGGGCCCACTGCCGCGATGGTTTCTTCCTTTTTGTTAGCCATGAAAATCGCCGCCAACATCACCCAGCTCATCGGTCGCACCCCGCTGGTGCGGTTGAATCGGATCCCGCAATCGGAGGGGTGCCTGGCCGAGATCGTGGTGAAATTGGAGAGCTTTAACCCTGCCGCTTCGGTGAAAGACCGCATTGCCGTCAGCATGATCGAGGCTGCCGAACAGGCCGGTTTGATCACCCCCGGCAAGACCATCTTGGTGGAGCCCACCTCTGGCAATACCGGCATTGGCCTGGCCATGGCCGCTGCTGCCAAGGGTTACCGGCTCATCATCGTCATGCCTGAGAGCATGAGCCTGGAGCGGCGACTGCTGTTGAAAGCCTACGGAGCAGAGGTGCACCTGGCCAGTAGCGCCGGCGGCATGGGGGAAGCCATCTGGAAGGCTGAAGAGATCGTCCGCCGCACTCCCAACGCTTACATGTTGGGCCAGTTCACCAATCCCGCCAACCCCCGGATCCATGCCAGAACCACCGGCCCGGAAATTTGGGAAGATACCGATGGTCAAGTGGATATCCTGGTGGCAGGGGTAGGTACCGGCGGCACCATCACGGGGGCGGGCGAGTTTTTGAAGGGGAAAAACCCAGCCATTCGACTGGTGGCCGTTGAACCCAAGGCCAGTGCCGTCTTGAGTGGTGGACGGCCCGGCTTTCATCGCATTGAAGGGATCGGAGCGGGATTCGTGCCTGATGTGCTGCGGCGCGACCTGCTGGATGAGGTGATCCCAGTGGAAGATGAAGAGAGCATGGTCTACAGCCGTCGCCTGGCCAAGGAAGAAGGGATCCTCTCCGGCATTTCCACTGGGGCTGCCTTGGCGGGAGCCATCCAGGTGGGGCGGCGACCGGAAAACGCTGGCAAGCGGATTGTAATGATCCAGCCTAGTTTTGGGGAACGCTACCTGAGCACACCTCTTTTTCGCGACTTGGAGCGGGATTCCGATTCGAGATGACGATGATGCTGAGACTGCTGCCCTACAGGTCGCCCTGGCCCAGAGGGCGAGCTAGCATGGGTGAGAGTGACGTGGCGGAACGGCAGACGCGCTAGACTTAGGATCTAGTGCCGCAAGGCGTAAGGGTTCAAGTCCCTTCGTCCGCATGAGAATCCCCTACTTCCCCAGCCCCTTTCCCCCAAGAGGGCAGAAGTTCCCCCGGTCAACAGCAATGCTGACTGCCTTACGGTCGCTCGCCAGCAAGCCTAGGAGAGCCAAGGTGACAAAGCAAGCTCTCCCGCCGGCTAAAAGCAGACAGGGACACATCTCCCAGGCTAGAAGGCTTCTCGGTCCGCCTGCAGAGAAACTGGACTGGGTTGCTGCCACGAAAACCTTGGCTCTAGGCCGGAAAGATCACCTGCAGAATTTGCTCGGGGGCAATCGACTCCACCTTCCCATCGGCCCCCTTGACCGCCCGAAACGGCCCCTCTGAAGGCAGCAACCGCAGCGGGTCGGTGGGCCCAAACAACGCCACCAGCGGCGTCTGCACCGCCACCGCCAAATGCATGGGAGCGCTATCGGCGCACAACAGCAGCGTTGCCCCACCAATCAAGGCCGCCAGCTGCCCCAGCCGGACAGGACGGCTCACCGGCAGCTCCGGCAGTTGCGCCAGAAAGCCCTCCGCCAGCTGCTCATCCTCCGGCCCCACCACCAGCACCAACGGCAGCTCCGGCCGCTGCTCCCGAAAACCCTTGATGACCTTGACCCAGTTGGCAGAGGGATAGATCTTCTGAATTCCCTTCTCCTGCGACAGCTGGCTGGCCCCCGGATGCAACAGCACATAATCTTGAGCGGCATCCCCCAAAAGGCGCTTGCGTTCCTGCTCTGCCCACTCCAGGTCTGCTTTTTTCAGCCGAATCTGGGGCAACCCCGCCGGCGCAGCAATGCCAAACCCCTGCACCAGGTCGTGGTACATCTGGGCCGCATACTGGGCCGGCTTCAGGGGCACCGGGTCGGTCAGCCAAGGTCGCCCCGGCCCCGGCGGCGCATAGCCCACCCGCTTGGGAATGCCGGTCAGCCACAACAACAGCTTGACCCCCAAGCTTCGGCCCAGGCTCAGCACCCCGTCATACTGCCGCTCCCGAATGCGCCCCAGCAGGTCGCTGAGATCCCCCAACGACAGCTGTTCTTTGAACGGAAAAGTCAGCACCCGACTCACCGAAGGACAAACCTCGTAGGCAGCCGCCGCCCGCGGCTCCACCAGCACCTCCAGCTCCGCCTCAGGAAAGCGCTGCCGCAAACTGGCCAAGGTGGGAAAAAACAAAATCTGATCCCCAATCCCCCCCGGCACCAGAGCCAAAAGGCGGGGGGCCAAAGGCGCTGTGCCGCCAACTGCTCGAGAAGCCACCTGCATAAAGCATCCTGTAGAAAGCGGTATCCAGGGATCCCTGGCTCAGGACATCCCGCGCTTACTCTATCTCAGATTGCAGACCTTCAGGACAGGCTGGGCAGACCGGTTCCAGCCCCCTGCTGGCCCAGAGCGTTGTCTACCCAGGCTCTCATCCGCGATGATGGGCTGTGGCCGCCACCTTCTCCAAAGGCAGCACCATGACGGAGGAGCCGATTCCGCTGTTGGATTTGACGGGGCAGTACCGCGCTTTGGCCGGGCTGTTGCAGCCGCAGGTGGAAGCGCTGCTGGCCTCTGGCCAGTACATCGGCGGGGCGGCGGTGCAGCGCTTTGAGGAGCAGTTTGCCCAGTTTTTGGGGGGTGGCTCTTTGGAGGCCGTCGGCTGCAATTCCGGCACCGATGCCTTGGTGTTGGCTTTGCAGGCTTTGGGCATCCAGGCGGGGGATGAGGTGCTCACCAGTGCCTTCAGTTTTTTTGCCTCGGCTGCCGCCATCAGCCGGGTGGGGGCGCGTCCGGTGTTTGTGGATGTGGATCCGTGCACCTTTAACCTGGATCCGCAGCTGCTGGAAAGGAGCATCTCCTGCCGCACCAAGGCGGTGGTGGTGGTGCATTTGTTTGGGCAGGCGGCCAACATGACCCAGATTCTGGCTATTGCCCGGCGGCACGGCTTGGCGGTGGTGGAAGATTGTGCCCAGGCGGTGGGGGCCTGCTGGGGGGGCAGGCCGGTGGGCACTTGGGGGGAGGTGGGCTGCTTCAGCTTTTTTCCCAGCAAGAATCTGGGTGCGGCTGGGGATGGGGGGGCGGTGGTGACGCGGGATCCCCAACTGGCCAGGCGGGTGCGGGCGCTGCGGGAGCATGGGCAGACCCGTCCGTACCACCACGAGTATTTGGGTCTCAACAGTCGTTTGGATGCGCTGCAGGCGGTGATTCTCTCGGTGAAGCTGCCCCATCTGCGGGAGTGGAACTGGCGGCGGCAGGGGATTGCGGAGTGTTACCACCGCTTGCTGCAAGGGATCCCGGGTTTGATTCTGCCTCAGGTGGGGGTGGGGGGGAGCTCGGTGTGGCACCAGTACACGGTGCGGGTGGTGGGTTCTGAGGCGACGGATGGGCGGCGGCGGGACGATTTGCAGCAGGGTCTGAAGGAGCGGGGCATTGGCAGTCGGGTTTACTATCCTCTGCCGTTGCCGCTGCAGCCGGTGTACCGAGGGCTGGGCTACAGGCGGGGGGATCTGCCCAATGCCGAGCTATGTGCGGCTCAGGTGTTGTCTTTGCCGTGTTTTCCTGAGTTGACCACCTGTCAACAAGAGCGGGTGGCTGCGGCCATTGCTGAAATCCTCTCAGAAAAAACCTGCCCGTAGCACTGGTTATGGTGATTTCAAATTACACTGAAGCAGCTTGTAGATTCCAGACCTCTTTCTCCTTTGGAGAGGGGCCGGGGATGAAGGAGTGATGAGGGGACTGCGGTGTTGTGGAAACGAAGCCGAAAACTAGTTCCACTACTTCAACGGACGGGAAACCTGGGGATCTTCTCCTCAGAGCAGGAATCAAGGCGCCAGGTTCGTTTTCTGCGCCGCTTCCGCTTCACCCGTATTGGGGGGCGGTTTGTCGGGATCGCCCTGTTGGTAAGTATTGCTGCTTTCAACACCGGCAACAATCCCCTGTATTTGTTGCTGGGAATGCTGCTCAGCCTTATTCTCATCAGTGGCACCCTCTCTGATCTCACCCTCAAAGATCTGGAGGTCAGCCGGCAGTTGCCTAGCCGCATTTTCGCCGGCCAGCCTGTCTTAGTGGGTCTCACGCTGGTCAATCGCAAACGGCGCCTGCCCAGCTTCTCGTTGCAGGTGAGCGAACGCATTGAGGGGCTGAGGCGGGAAGATTGGCCTTCCAGCTATGTTTTGCGGGTGGATCCCGGTGCCAAGGTGGACACTTTTTACCAGCATACTTTTTCAAGGCGGGGAGCCTGGCAGTTGCAGGGTTTTGAAGTTGCCACCAGCTTCCCATTTGAACTCTTCCGCAAGGCGGTAGAGATTAGGGATCCCCAAACGGTGATCGTGTTTCCGCGGCTCGCCCCGGTTCAAGGATTGGCGCTGTGGGATCAGCTCAGCAGCGGCAACCAATTGCGCCCCCAGCCCGGTCGAGAGGGAGACTACCTGAGCTTACGGCCCTACCGACCCCACGACGATGTGCGTTCTGTCCACTGGAAGATCTCGGCCAAACGGGATCAACTGATCGTGCGGGAGTTGGAGCGTCCACGAGCCCAGGCCATCACCCTCTGTTTTGAAAACCGCTGGCAGCCCCAGAAAGAGAGGCCCGAGATCCATCGAGACAAGTTGGAGCGAGCTGTAGAGCGCTGTGCCGGGATCCTCTTCTACTTGATGCGAGAAGGTTACCCGGTAGCACTTGTTACGTTACAAGAGCGGACTCCTTTTGGGTCAGACCTGGCCCATCAAGATCACCTGCTGACCGTGTTGGCACGACTTACTTTTGTCGGGGATCCCCAGCTCAGCCCTCCACTGGAAAGAGAACCTGATCCCTCTGTCAAGTTTGACCTCACCCCTCAAGATCGCTGTGTGCTGCTGGCCCATCCCGACCAGGATGGAAAATCTGCCCCGGCCCATCTCATCCACACGGGATCGCTGTTGCAATTTATCCCAATTGAGTGAGCTTCAGACCCATTTTGATAGCAGGATCCATCTGAGATTGTTTGGAAAGCTTGGGCGCAGATCCTTGCAAAGCTTTAGGTTAAACTGCTGAAGAAGTGGTGGTTCACTGCTCCAACTTTTGTCGAAATTCTGGAATGGCCCGCCGCATTTGTCGATAGCCCTCCTGAATAATCGGATCTGCTTGATGAAAATCGAAGATCCCATACTGGCTCAGCTTGGGTTGTAAGAGCAAATCCGGCGGATGTTCGGCTAAAACACTGCGGGTAACGATTTGCTCCATCACGTTCAACGTCTTGCCAATAACGTCGAAAATATTGGGACCAGAGGGCTCATCTGGAAACCATTGGCTAATTTTTTCTTGGATCCCTTGTTGTAGGGATTGATAGCGTTTGCGAATGCGGGTGATGAAGTTGGCTTCTTCTTCGATCACTTCTCCTTCAGCATTCAAGCGCTGTCGCCGTTGAAGGGTTTCTTCCACCTCTGTTTCTTCCAGTTGCGACTCCACATCCGCGGGATCCACATGGTTGAGATTGACCGCAACAACAACATCGGCCCCCATCTCTCGCACCACCCGCACTGGCACCGGGTTGACAATGCCCCCATCTCCGAGATAGCGCCCTTCGTGGTGAAAGGGAGTGAAAATTCCTGGGATAGAGATGCTGGCCCGCACGGCATCTGCCATTTTGCCCGAACGCAACAGCACCTCCTGGCCTGTGATCAAGTTGGTAGCCACACAGCAAAAGGGGATCCCGGCCTCTTCAATACACAGCTCTTGCAAATGTTCTGTCAGCAGCTCATAATTTTGTTGCCATCCAGCAGGCCACAGGTGGGAAAGACCACATCAAACAAAGACAGGATCATCTTCCAGTTGAGATCTCGCACAAAGTCTTCCAGCTCATCCAGTTCTCCCGCTGCATAAATGGCTCCCACAAAAGCGCCAATGATCGTCCCAGCAATGTAGTCAACGGAGATCCCAGCCCGCTCTAGAGCTCGAATCACACCAATATGAGTCCATCCCCTCGCTCCGCCGCTGCCCGGTGCTAATCCCAGTTTTTTGCCCATGATTGCTCCCTCAAAAAGAGACCCAAAAGACCTCAAGAATCCTAAACCTTGCTCCCTCTAACAATTAGGTACCTGCCCTTTCCCGCAGATCGGAAGGCAGATAACTGCGTTCCCCCAAGATTTCCAGAAGGGGGCCATAGCGGTCGAACTTGACCACGCTGACCGAGGCGGCCAAAACCTCAATGCGATCCCGGTAGCGACCCAGGTCGATGCCCAGCAGGCTGCAGAGAATAACCCGAATGGTGGCCTTGTGGGAGACGATCAAGACGTGGCCGCCTGTCCATTTTTCCTGGATCTCGGCCACAACCGGCATGGCCCGATTGGCAATTTGCACAGCGGTTTCGCCCCCCGGAGGGGCGTTCCAGGCCGGCTCGGTCATCCAGCGCCAATAGGCTTCTGGGTAGGCTTCTTGCGCCTCGGCGTGGGTTTTGCCCTCCCACTCGCCGTAGTGAATTTCTCTTAGGCCCTCTCGAATCTGCATCTCCAAGCCAACTTT
Source organism: Thermostichus sp. MS-CIW-26 (assembly GCF_054059115.1). NCBI lineage: Bacteria > Bacillati > Cyanobacteriota > Cyanophyceae > Thermostichales > Thermostichaceae > Thermostichus > Thermostichus sp. MS-CIW-26. Next base: position 36,218 of record NZ_JBSSBV010000006.1, on the reverse strand, counting down.
CTCGGCCAGGGGGCTCAAGGTAGCCAAGGCACGCCGCATTGGGCTGACGTAGAGGGCCTGCCAAGGGATCCCAGCATAGGCTGCGGCAAAGGCTTCTGCCATTTGTTTGCCTTCGGGGGTGAGGTCGGGATCGAGAGCGCCGCAAAAGCTGCCGGAACGGCTGTAGGGGGTTTCGCCGTGTCTGAGGAGGTAAAGTTTCAGGCTCATGGGAGATGTGCGGATGGGTGGTGAACTTCGCCACTCTAGCTCTCCTTATCCCCCTTCGGGGCGGTGGTTGGTGGTGGGGATGTAAATGCGGCTACCTGCCCACTGCAACTTTTCCCGCAGAGTGCGAAAGTAGGAGAGCTCTTTTTCCAGGATCATCAGCTTGGCCGGTGTAGGCGCTTGCTGAATGTGAACCCACTGGCCGGGATTCACCGACTGAGCCAACACGCCATCTGTCCACAGGCGGGTCAACCCTTCGGGATCGGCAAGAGGCCAAATGTCCACCCTGGCTGTGCCGCTGATGACAATAGGACGGCTAGACAAACTCAGGGGACAAATAGGGGTGATGATGATGGCGTCGAGGGTGGGCTCGAGGATGGGGCCATTGGCTGCCAGAGTGTAAGAGGTGGATCCCGTCGGTGTGGCCACCAGCACGCCATCCCCGTGGTACTGATCCAAAATCTCTCCGTTGACCTCGATCTCCATGATCGCGGCAGGCAGCCGTTCTCGGTTGATTGGCTTCAGGCAGATCTCATTGAGGGCATAGTAGACTTCGCTGGCCGGGCGGCCCTGGGGTTTTCCCTCTCCACGGGCGGCCAAGGGATCCCCTTGCCCCAACTGCGGCTGTTCCCAAATCTGGGCTTGCAACATCATGCGGGCTTGCAAGAAAAAATCCCCTGCCTGAATGCGATCCCAGGGATCCTGTTGCAGCACCCGCTCCGACTGGGCCAAAAACCCCAGCCTACCCCCCACTTTGATTGGCAAAATCGGGATCCCATAGGAGGCTAGGTATCGTGCCGCCGCCAACACCGAGCCATCTCCCCCCAGCACCACCGCCAGATCGATGGGATCCGAGGTGGCCTCCAAAAAGACTGGATAGGGGTTGTGGTGCAAGCCAGTGGGAGCTGTCAACACCGTAACACCGCGCCGGCGCAACTGCTCCGCACACCTCTGGCAGGCGGCTTTGCTCTCCCGATCCCCCTCTTTGTAGGCAATCACCACCAAGCCCAAGTCCATGGCTGACCTCATCAAGGGATCCCTGTCGATTGTCCCCTTCTTCAGACTGGGGATTGCTCAGGATAATCCAGACTATCCCCCCCAAAGTTAACCAGAAAATGTTCTCTTGGACGGTGAAACCGATCACCGCAGCTCTCCCTTGAGCGTCACTGCCCCCGCCAGAGCTTTCTTCTACAACTTTTAAGTAACAGTTAAGTAAATGTAAACTACCCGACCCTGACTGCTTCGCAGCACAGGGCGGGCTTTCGGTAGCCCTGCAGTTGGCAAGCCAACCACGAGCCTCTAGGCTGGTTTACGGCAGCCCCCAAAAGCGCAATCACATTCGCACCATTCAAGTCCGCATCCCCTTCCCATCCACAGTGTCCACACTTAAACTGCTTCCCACTGCGGTAGGATTGCGCAGGATCGGGATGAATGTGCAAACACCGGTGGCAGGTCTGCGACGTGTAGGCAGGCGGAACAAGAATCAAAGCAACCCCTGCACGCAGAGCCTTGTACTCCAAAAATTGACGGAGTTGATAAAACGCCCAACTGTTGGCCCTGCGCCGTTCGGCTTTGCTGCGTGGCTGTTGATTGACTCTTTTCCGGATCCCTGTCAAGTCTTCCAGAGCAATAGCGCTGTTTGTCGCCTTTGCCCTAGAGACAATAGCTTTGGAGATGCGATGATTGACCCACGTTTTTGCTACGCAACGCTGACGCGACTGAAAGCGTCTCTCCTTGCCAGACAGCCGTTGCAACAGTTCTCTGCATCTGCGCCGCGAACTGCGGGTGCCCTTACTGGCTTTGCGTTGAAGTACCGCCCTCAACCGGGAGTAGTGGTCTCGGACTTTGTTTAACTGCTGTCCATTCCAGTTATCTCCCTCCGATGTATGAGCAATATCCGTCCTTCCCAAATCCACCCCCAGCACTCTATCCGTGCGTTGCGGTGGGGATGGCTCCGCTTCCACACAGATTTGAATGAAGTAGGAACCGTCTTTGCGCTTGACCAGAGTGGCAGATTTTGGATTGGAGCCCGCCAACTGTTCTCTCTGGTAACGGCCAATCGCCAGCTCAAAGCGTTCTCGGCCTTCCACCGTGGTCAGCGACACCGTCCAGTCTTTCTCGCGGAACGAAAAGATACGTGCATCGTAGGTAGCGAAGCCACCCTTGAACACTTTGACGGGGCGGTTTTTCTGTCGGGCAACTTTACGGGCGCCGGCCAGCCGTCTGCAGACCTGCTGGGCCAAGTTACTGGACAAGCCGAACCGAGCACGGATTTCGCGGTAGCACAGAGACTGGAGCTTAACGGCGTTGGCGACTTTCTCGGGTGTGTTCTGGTTGACCCAGTTCAACGCCTGCACAAAGGCATCCATTGTCGCATCCAACTTTGCAGCTTGCGACTGGGACACCTTGAGCTTGCAGGAGACGGTCAGGACTTGGGTCATGGTTCTATCATAACTTCCGCATTCCTCCCGACCCTCGTCCTACGGACAGAGGGCGGGGCTCCTGCGATTTCTAGCTGAGAAGTCACCTTGAAGAATCAACCGAAAACCCCGCCATTTCCAACAGATGGCCCCAATCCGGATCCCTGAGTTCAGCCACCGGCGTAGGCTGGTGCAGACCTCAGCAATTCGGTTTATGGTATGGACATTCCCCCTGCAATTCCTCTTCTCCAAGCTGCAAACCCATGACCGCAGATCTCACCAACCGCATTTTGGGCAACCGCTACCAGCTGATTCAAGAAATTGGTAGCGGTGGTATGGGATCCGTCTTCCGCGCCTTAGACTTACACAACAACGGCCAAGAGGTAGCTGTCAAGATCTTATATGCCCCCATGCTGCTGAGCCGGGGCGACTTCCAGACAGACTTGCGCCGTCGCTTTGCCGAAGAGATCCGCGTTAGCACCCTTCTGGGGCAGCATCCTCGCATCGTCAAGGTTTTGGATCACGGCCAAGAGGGGGAGCAGGCCTACTTGGTGATGGAGTACCTCAAGGGGCAGGATCTGGGCAAGCTGATCCGAGAAAAAGGGGCTTTGCCGGTTCGACAAGCCGTTCGACTAGCCTTGCAGGCCTGTGAGGGGCTGCACTTTGCCCACACGTTTCAGGCCAAGGTAGAGGGTCGCGAGATTCGAGGCGTTATCCATCGCGACATCAAACCCAGCAACCTCTTCATCGAGCAAGTTTTTCAAAATGGCAAGCTTATCCCCCAACTGAAAATCCTCGACTTTGGCGTGGCCAAAACCCTGGCGGATCACACCCTCAGCCTGGGCACCCAAAAAGGGGGAGGATTTATCGGCACAGCTCGCTACGCCTCTCCCGAACAGATGCGGGGCAAAGCCTTGGATGCCCGCTCGGATATCTACTCCTTTGGGGTAGTGCTCTACGAGATGCTGACGGGATCCATGCCCTTTCAGCTGGAAACCGACTCCCTGCACAGCTGGATCCACGCCCATTGCTACGAAAGCCCAATCGAGATCAACCCGAAGGCAGCCCCCCAGCCGATCCCACCCCCTTTAGCAGCCGTGGTGATGGATTGCCTGAAAAAAAACCCAGACGAACGACCGCAAACGATGCGGGAGCTGGGGGAACGACTGCTGCAAGCCTATGACCTGACGGCAACCACCCAACTCTCTAGTGGCCAAGCCAGCACTGTGATCCTGCCCACCGGCAGCGCTAAGGCTCAACGGGATGCTCCACCCTCTTCTGACCCCAAGCCACCAATCCAAACCACCCGCAATACAGGATCAGCTTCTGGAGCCTTTGAAGATATCCGCGATGAGGATCTGGATCTCATCGAAGATGAGCCGGTCTCTCCCCCCTCCCCAGGTGCAGGGATCCCCTATTACATCACCGAGCGGGAACCCTCCTCAGCAGAAGCTTCGCCGGAAACACCGGATCCCTCTCCCCAAAGTGGGGGCGAAACTCCCAAAACGCCCTCCACAGTGATCCCAGCCAGCAACGCTCTCCCGACCGTTCAGGATCCCCCCGTCGCTCGCCCTGCTACACCACCACGAACTAATACTCCCCGCACCCGCCCTCTGCCACAAGCTGCCCCCCAAACGGTTCTACAGCCTTCCGGCAGCAGTCTGAAGTGGGTCTTGGCCGGGGGATCCCTGGGCGTTATGGCTTTGCTGGCCGCCTTTTTGCTGTGGCCACGTCCAGCGGTTCGCGATACCCAGGAACAGCCGGATCGCACCCCAACTCCCGAACCCAAGGTAGAGCCCATACGCATAGAGCCTATACCCGTAAAACCAATCCTAGGGATCCCAACTCCCGGTTCTACGCCTACCCCTACGCCCGAAGCAACCCCCACGCCTACCCCTGAGGTAACTCCAGCGCCGACACCCACCCCGACTCCAGCACCAACACCCACTCCGGTGCCGACGCCCACCCCGACGCCGACGCCCACCCCGACTCCAGCGCCAACACCCACTCCGACACCGACACCCACCCCGACTCCAGCACCAACACCCACTCCGACACCGACGCTTACCCCTATCCCTCGATTCACCCCGCTTGTCCCTCGTACTCCTACCCCCACCCCGACTCCATCCCCCACTCCCACTGCCACACCTGCCCCAGCAACGCCAACACCTGCGGCAGAGCTGGCCCTCAGCGGCGAGTGGCTTTACGAGGGAGGATCTTTTATCTGGCAGGGATCCCTGTGCAAGGTCAATGTTGCGGCTGGCGTCCAGGAAACCGTCTCCATTCGTCAGGAGGGCAACCAGATCAGCGTTTCCTCCCCCAGCTTTTCTGAGCGCAGCGGCCAGCTCATCGGCAACCAACTTTCTGTTAGCGGCAGGATAGGGGGTAGCGGTACCCCAACCGTTGCTTGGAGTGGCACGGTCAGCCCTGACGGGCGCGTGATTCGCGGCAGAGCCACCTGTGGCAGCGCTGACTTTGCCATCAAGCTCACCCGCCAGAGCTAGAGGCCGACACCCCCCCCTCGGTCTCCGCCGCCGCCGTCTTCCCTATCGTCCGGTTTCTGTTGCCGTTGAGGCGGTGGAGGAGGAGCAGCAAAGCTTTCGCTCACAACTTCGATGGTGTAAGGGCCTCGCCCAGGGCTGCCCGGCCCAGCGGCTGGAGAGGCATTTTGCGCCCAGTAGCTTTCCACCCGGAGCAAGTAGCAGCGGTTTTGCCGCACGGGGATGGTTAGCTGAGAGGTGGTAAAGTTGCCAGGGGCAGCATCATCATTTACAAAAACGTCAGGATCCAATCTCCGGTTGCTGTCATAGCTGCCGATGACCAATAGCGGGTCGAAAACCGGGCTGGTCAGCCGGATTGTAACCCCGGTAACGTTGGCTGCAGAGGGAAAGTAAAGAAACGCATCTGAATAGAAGGTAAACGTGCCGGGAGGGGGTGGGAATTCCCGGGCATTTTGAATATTGCCCCTCTCATCAAAATAATACTCCAAAAGGCTATTCGGCCCCAAGGTTCCACTGCGCCTATCCCCCTGTCGGCGCAGACCAATCGATGCAAAAAGGCCTGGACTGAAGGCTTGTTCGCAGACGTTCACCAGAGGCGGTATTGTACTCCCTCCACTTCCTCCACAGCCTGCCAAAACCGCAGCTGAGGCCAAAAGGCCCAAGAAAACCCTCTGCAGGGATGCCTGCGGAGCTCTAGAAGCATTCGATGCTGGCCCTGGCATAAGCACTCCTCCGGACACCGGATGTCAATGTTCCTCTAGATTACGATGCTCTGAGCAATTCTCAGCAAAATGCAGATCACTGACAGGATTTTCCCACGTTTAGGCTTGCACCGGCTTGGGGGGGCTGTTCCGCTGTTGACCTCGAGAAGGGAGCTTCAAGGGCGTAGTGGGGCCGTTGAGCCAATTTTGTCCTCAGGAAGGGATCCAGAGCAAAACCCTTTTTCGCAGTGGGCTAACCACTACTGGCGTCGGGCTTCCTGGTGAGGAAGAAATGGGCCAGGGCTGCCACACATTCTCGATCTTCGAAGAGTAGGTGGCATCGCTGCCGAACCTCCTCAGCCATGTGGTAGCGAAACTCAGAATCGGATCCCAGTTTTACGGCCAAATCCTCATAGCTTTTCAGATCCGAGGCAATTAAGCTGTCCAGCTCCATTCTTTTGAGAATGGCATAGGTATGCCGCCCCCGCATCAGCTTTCCAGGGCAAGTGATCACAGGCAATCCGACCGCAACGGCTTCTAGGGTGGTGATCCCACCTGACCAGCCGTAGGAATCCAACATGAGATCCGCACAGCGGTTGAGATCCAAGTAGTCTTGATGGTCTAATCCAGGCAGAACCAGACAGTGGTCTTCTGCATTGAGACCGTACAGGGAAAAAGCCCGGGTGAGCCGTTGCTGAAATTGTCGAGCAATGGCAGCATTGGGCAGAGCCAAGAAGACAAACTGAGCGTTGGGCACTCGTTGGGCAATAGCGGCAAAAAGATAGTCGTATTGGGGCAGATATTTACCCAAGTATTGACAAGTTAGGTAAACCACTGCATCTTCACGCAGGCCGAAATCCTCACGATAGCGCTTTTGCTGCGGCAAAACCGGCTTTTCAAAGCAAGTGCCCAAATGAGGTAAACGAATCAGGGTTTCACTATAATGTTCTTGAGCATCCTCTGGCTCCATTAAATCGCTGGAGAGGAAATAGTCAATCGTAGAAAGTCCAGAAGTTATAGGATGAGCCCAAGTGGAGCACTGTATCGGTGCCAGTCGCAGGGAAGCCAGTTGCAGAATAAGAGGTGAAAGACCAATCTCCAAATACACCAAAATATCTAGCTGATCCTGCAGGATTTGTCGGGCTGCATCCTCAAGTCCGGTGGGAATGTGTCGAAACACATCGGCATATTGACGATACCGGTCTGTCATGAAGTCGGTTCTGGGATCCAAGTGATAAGCGAAAACTTGAAACTTCCGCTGGGCAGTTAACTAAATCCTGTGGAGCAGGGGAGAATCCCACACGCCTTCCGAGCTTTCCTTTCGGACATAAAGTCACCTGCCGACGAGAGAAAACAGGAGGTGGAACATAGTCGGGGGCAATTGGCCAGCTGAGAAGGACTCGAGGCTGTGGAGCTTCGCTTTCAGCTAGAAATCGCAGGAGCCCCGCGCTGTACTCATAAAGTCAGTGTTGGGAGAATGTACAACTTTATTTGCTTTGTGTTACACTAATATTGCGGACACCAGAAACAGCTGTTTAGGGCACTGGTAACAGTCGATTGGGGGTGCAGTAAACCACCCCAGAGGTCCGTGGTTGGCTTGCCAACTGCAGGGCTACTAAAAGCCTGTCCCGTACTGTGAAGCAGTCAGGGTCGGGTAGTTTACATCCAAATCATCTGTAGCTTTTATCATCCAAGGATGAATTCTTTGGCTATCTTACTTCAACAGACGCAGCAGATGCACAAGACAGAACATTTCGCTCCCTGTTTTCAAACCCTCCGGACTGTTAAGCCAACCGTCTTACTTCTAGCTCACCCTGTCTCATTCTAGAGCCGAGCAAACTAGAGAGACAATGACTTTAGAAACAGAAAAGGGCCCCTTTCTGGAGCCCTAGGAATTGGAGATAGACCACTAATTACTCAGCGGATGGGAATGTTGTAGCGGTCCCCCCAGTCAGGGCATACGTGACACTGCCTTCACCATAGGGATCCATCGTCAAGCTGCCCATAGTTACACCTGAACTGCTAGTAGCGAAGACATTACAAGACTTTCCAACGTAGTAGGAGCTGCCAGTGGCTACAAGCTTCTCCCCCCTCCCAAGGCCAAGCTCGCAGAGAATGGGGTTCCCACCCGCGTTTACATAAGCAGGGTTCACCGCTGTATTACCCAGAACCGCAAGGATCAGGCCGCGCTGGGCAGGACTATCGGCTCTCATAGCAGGAGCGCCGTAGTTGGGGGCAGACCAGGGATCATTCTGGTACTTGTCTTTGGTTGGGCCGCACCAACTGGTATTACAACCCCGAGCAATCACTGCATACGCTGTAGGGTAGCTGGTCCAGTCCAGGCGATAGGCCTCTGAGCCGCGAGAGACATCAGTCAGGGCAGCCTGCGCCTCTGCCACACGAGAGCGACGAATCTGGTTGAGAAACTGTGGAATTGCTATTGCACTCAAGACACCCACAATCACAATGACGACTAATAGCTCGATCAGGGTAAAGCCCTTAGCCCTAGAGAGCAGAAACTGCGAGATTTTCGCACGGAGCAGAGATTGACGAAGCTTTGCACTCATGATCCAGTACCTCTCCTTGCTAGATTTATGCTGGCCTTCACTTGCCAGTACTAGCCTACCCACTGTCAGCCGAGCTCATAACATCCTAAAGACAAATCTCTGCGAGCACTTCCAGAGGAGGACTGATACATTTACGCCGAACACTGCTGAGCATTACTGCTCAGCGGTGAAGCGATAGCATTCTGTCCATTTCCGTTCGCGTTAGCGGGACGGAGTCCGAACAGAAAGGCGGTATCCCGCAAAGCCCTGAGGAATACCCCAGAGCACCTCCTCTTCACTTCCCGGCAACCGTTGCGGTTGACTCAAGGATTGGGAGCTTAGTCTGGTATATCCCTCTCAGTGACTTTTGTCAAACCGCCTAAAGCTCAGTAAATTCAGCAAAGTTCAGGATTTTGAAGGTTAGAAACATGCTCGCCCTACTGGATGGTGTACGTATTGCATTGATCCAGCCTTTCTGTTCCCATCGCCTCAAAGTGTGGAGACACACCCCAAAATAATCCGCCGCTTCTCTCGGTTTTACATACCTAGCCATACCAAGCAGCCATACTGAACATACTGTACATTATTTTCAGTATAGTCCAGCGTATCATTGACTAGAGTCATGCTCGCCTGGTGGGGTTGTGCCCTAGGCAACTGCCTGCCAAGTGCGTCTCCTGCAGCGTTTGATCTCCAGGACAGCCCAGGGCAGCATGGGGGTCAGGTTAGCCACAGAGCTGGCCTGAAAGCCAGGGAAGGCCATAACCAGCCTAGCTAAACCCGCTTAGCCCAACTCCTACAGTCGTGGCATAATTGGGCCAACCAGTCCTACTGCCTGCCTATGTCAATGTTACCCTCTAACTCCGCTGTTATAGATGAGATTGCTGCTCAGGGACGAGCTGCCCTTGCTTGCTCTGAAATAGACTTCCGAGATTGGGTTAGGGTCTATGTCGGCACTCTCTCTCCTTCAGAATGGGGGCAAGCCCTAACAAAAGTTATCTACCCCAAATCCAACATTGTCTGGGAAGAGACTTTAGAAACGCACCAAGAAGCCACACAAATGGCAATTCGTAGACTTTTATACGTGGAGCCTAGAAAAGCCTACTCCCTCTACATGGCTTTATTGAATGTTTCTTTAATCAGCCGAGAGGAGCTGATCTCACTAATGCTCGAGGCAGCGCAAGAAATTGCCTCCTTATCTGGCAAGCAGCCTGTTTACCAATCAAAGATCACTTATGACCAGTCGCTAAAAATAAGAGAACTTATTTTTGAGCTAGATCCCCTGCAAAAATCCAATAACCTACTTTTGCTCTATGACGCAATTAAACGAGAAGACGAACTAGCAATTCTTGCTTACTCTTCCGCAGTAGCTGAAAGCATAAGCTCTGGTTTAGAAATTACTGACTTATCGCAAGAAATTCTCTTTCTAGATGTTGTTCGCAACCTACTAGATGAGGGATATCTTGAGATCTTTTTTGATCTCTTAGAAGCTTTTGCTCAAAAGACTCCGCAGCCACAGCACCGCTCGATCATGGCAGCATTGTCTCTGCTATCAGAAATTTACCTTCCTGAAAGATCCGAATCTTACAAGAAGTTCTCTACACCAAAGGATTGGCTAACTGGCTGTGGGATCCAGTTAATTTCCATGCTAATGGAAGAATCGACAAGCCTAGCCTACTCAGTTGTAGCTGAAAAGCTGCTTTCGCTTGCCTCGGAAGAAGATGAAAGATCTGCCAGCTTTATCTACTTACTAGAAAATGCTATGGCGCTGTTTGCTAAAGCCGCTCTCACAGACAAAGTAAGGCTTGTGATTGACAAGTTTCTAAACCTATGGCCATTGGAAAGTCTGCAATCTATAAGGGACAAGCTTCTCAACCAAGAACCGGTAGATGATAACATTCAGAATCTTGCCCGAGCTTTCATGTTTTCTGTATGCTTTTTTATCAACTACATCAGTGATGACAGGAAAGCTATACGAAAGCTAACCAACCTCTCTGCAGATATACTTCAACTTATTCTCTTATCGTATCGAAAAGATTTATGCTTGGATAACTTAGACAGCGAACTCAACAGCGAACTCAGAAGTCTGGCCACTGAGCACAGAGGAGCGTCTTTCCGAAAGCTAAGGATAGGCTATCTGGGCATATGTTTCATGAGCCACTCAGTGGGCGTTATGTCTCATCAGGTGCTAGCTTCTCATGATCCTGAGAGAGTAGAAGTCTACTATTACTACTTGATGGGCCTGGCAACAGAAGAACTTCTCTCTATTGACCCTATTTACCAAAGCTTTATATCTCACAAAGCTCACTTCCGTCATCTTTCTAAAAACCTGAGCATAAAAGAAATTCTGGAAATAATAAGAGGTGATAATCTCGATATTCTTGTTCACCTTGACTCGTTGACAGATCGAGTTAGTAACTACGTTATGGCATACCGTTGTGCGCCTATCCAGTGCAGTTGGCTAGGGGGAGATTCTTCTGGCCTGCAATCCCTAGACTATTTCTTTGTTGATCCATACCTGCTTCCCGATGAAGCTCAAGATGATTATCGCGAGGAATTAGTTCGATTGCCTGCTTATGCAGCTGTCAATCACTTTGCTGTAGATCCTCAAGATCATCAGATATTTTCTAGAGCCCTGAGTGTTACCTCTGAAAATGTTCTTCTCTTTACGGCTGCTCATGCATACAAGCGCAATGATCAATGTGTGGAAGCTCACCTACAAGTCTTGCTAAACTCCCCTAACTCGATACTGGTTGTGAAAGGCAAGGGAGAAGCTCCATCAATGATTGAAATGTACCGGAAAAGAGCTAGAGCGCTAGGAGTGGAGGATCGAGTTCGCTTTCTAGCTAGAACGGAGTATACGGGTCTACACCGCGGTCAGCTGGGGCTGTTTGATCTAATGCTAGATACATTTCCATACACAGGCGCCACTCACACGATGGAGGCCTTGTATATGGGTTTGCCGGTGTTGACCTTGGTTGGCAGACATTATTTTGGTCGAATGAGCTATAGCTTACTTAGGAATATAGGTCTTGATGACTGTATTACCTGGTCAGTTGAAGAATTTATTGAGCGAGGAATCCAGCTGGCTAACAATCCAGAGCGACTGGCCAAGGCCAAACAGACTATTCGAGAGTCCTACAGTAAGTCGATCATCTGGGATCCAAAACGTTTGGCTATGGCTATTGAAAAAACCTATTTTGATCTGGCTCATAAACATCAGATTATCGACCAGGTTCCTCCTCTAGACGGGGGTGAACCTAGACTCCAGGTCAGTCAGCGTATCCGCCTTCATATCGGGGGAAAAGATCCCCATCCAGACTGGAAGATCCTAGACATCCAACCAAGAGAGTACGTGGATTACGTTGGCAACGCTATGGATCTCAGTCAATTTGAAGACAACTCCGTAGAAGCCATCTACGCCTCCCACGTTCTGGAGCACTTCGACTATGTGCGAGAATTGCCTGTTGTTCTCAAAGAGTGGCATCGAGTTTTACATTTCGGTGGCCAGTTAATGATTAGTGTTCCTGACTTACCTACTCTTTGTCACCTTTATATGGAGGAAGGAGCTTCCGCCGAGCAGCGATTTAGTATTATGCGCATGATGTTTGGTGAACAGACAGATGAGTATGACTATCACAAAGTTGGTCTCTCGTGGGAATATTTGTTCATGTTGCTGACTCAGGCAGGCTTTCGGATTATCCGCAAGGTAGATCGGTTCGGCTTATTTAATGACTGTAGTGAAATGGTTGTTTTCGGTAAACCTGTTAGTCTAAACATAATTGCGACCAAGTAAATTAAAATAAAAAAAGTTGTCTGGTTCTAGGCAATTCCTACCTCCCTAACTATCTTTTGGTATGAAATCAGTAGTTATTATCACTGCAGCCGACTCCAAGTTCTTCGATCTAGTGCAGGGAACTGTTCTTTCCATCCGAGGTAAGGAGCAGGGTAAATCTGTTGAGATAGGCTTCTTCGATTTGGGCTGTACCCCTGAGCAAGTAGACTGGCTTTCAAAACACGTCAATTACATTGTTGAGCCGGATTGGAACTATAACTTTGCTGGAGTTGAGAGTGTGCCTTCTTATCTGCGGGGATTACTAGCTCGGCCCCGGCTACGTAGGTACTTTCCAGACTATGAAGTTTATATTTGGATTGACGCAGATGCTTGGGTTCAGGATTGGTTCGGGATTGACTTGCTCATCCAGGGAAGCAAAAAGCGAGGGCTAGCTATTGTTCCGGAGATTGACCGAGGGAATAGATTACTCTATGGCCCAAAAGATTACCTAATTGATCTTAGTGAAGCTTACAGATACCACTTTCCCAGTCTGAGTGTCGAGGACTTACATACGTACCCCCTCCTTAATGCTGGTGTTTTTGCAATGTCCTATACTGCCAAGCACTGGGATCTTTGGGACTTTCGGCTTTCTCAAGCTTTAGCTAGAAGACCTTCTATCATAACCGATCAACTCGCTCTAAATGTAGCGGTCTATCTAGATGGGCTACTTAAGGAAACAGAACTTCTACCTGCCTATTGCAATTGGACTTGTCACTACGGACTGCCAAAATGGGATCCAAGGCAAAACCTACTTGTTGAGCCTTACCTACCTCACACTCCTATTTCTATCATACACCTAACCAGCCATAGTAAAAGAGAGGGAAGGCATGTACTATTGACCACTGAAGATGAGAAAATTGAAATGAGCTTAAAGTTTAGCGATGCCTCGCTGGAACACCAGAAGCAAAGCTTGACGCCTGCTTCCGCAGAGCAACTGAGTTTTACTACTTTAGGGATTTATCTAAGCCAGATTAATCTAGCTCTTTTTCCCGATTGGGATCCAAATCTTCGGGAATCAGTTACTGCAAGCTTGGAGCCTTTACTAAAGTCTATTCTGCTTAGTTCCAATCCTCAGCATTACGCTTTGATCGTGTCTGCAGAGCCAGACTACGGGATGGCGGAGTCAGTTCTGGAAGCCGCAGCAGCTAACGTTACTATCGAGCTTATGGATTTGGGACACGAGCTAAGCGTTGAGCCGTCTATTTCTTTGGTTAAAACTCTTAACTCTGAGCAGTGGAAGCGACTACTGGCTCGGGTTGATTACTACTACCCCCTTACTCACGAGCGAATCCCCGCAGGGATCCAGCCTGCCCTGGATAAGCTGCCCCGCTTCGAGTTTCCTACTGGTTAGAGCCCTGAGGTGATAAAGAAAAGTTAACCGGAAGAGCGTAGCAACTGCATCAGCTGCTGAGGCGTCATCTGCTCGTAGGGCTCAAAGGGCTGGTGGATCCAAGGGTTATCCGGCAAATAGTCCACATAGTAGTCGGGTTGATAGACGGAGGCGGCCTTGTACCACAGTACGCCGGTGCGGATCTCCTCCACGTAGAAGCCATAGTGGTGCTTGAGCCAATGGACAGACCGTTTCAGGGTCATGCCGGAGTCTGCCAGATCGTCCACCAACAGCACGTGGCTGCCCAGGTTGGCGGTGGTCATGGCTAGATCCCGCGAGAAGGTCAGTTGCCCCCGCTGGCGGTTGCCGGGGCCGGAGTAAGAAGAGGCCGAGAGGATGGCCAGGGGCAGGTCGAAAAGACGGGCCAAGGTATCGCCGATGCGCAGCCCCCCCTTGGCAATACAGACGATTTGGTTAAATTCCCACCCGCTTTCGTAGACTTTGACGGCCAACTCCTCGATTTTGCGGTGGTAGTCGGCCCAGGTAATGGAAATTTCGTGCAAGGGATCCCCCTCTACCCATCTAGAGTGCTCAGTTTAATAATGACGCTTCTCCCCTCGACTAGGGACTAGCTTTCTTTCAGAGGGATCACCTTCACCCAATGGGCATAGACGGGATCCCGATTTTCGGTAATTGCCGTCAGCTTCTGCCGCAACTGCTCAGTGATGGGGCGGGAGGGGGGCAGGACGTACTGCTCGATCTGGCGAATGGGGGTGATCTTGGCAGCAGTGCCGGTTAAAAAGGCCTCGTCAGCAATCAATAGCTCCGATTTGTCAACGGGCCGTTCTTGGGTAGGGATCCCCAGGTCGCGGGCCAGAGTGAGGACGCTGTCGCGGGTGATCCCTTCCAAGATATCTTGGTCGAAGCTGGGGGTAATCAGCACGCCATTGCGCACGATGAAGATGTTCATGCCCGAGGCTTCGCTCACTTTGCCCTGGGAGTTCATCAAAATGGCCTCGTCATAGCCAGCCTGCGCCGCCTCGGTTTTGGCCAAAGAGGAAGTGATGTAGGCGCCGGTGATCTTGCCCCGCAATGGTAGGCTGCGATCCTCTTGCCGGGCCCAAGAGCTGATGCGGCAACTGACTCCCTCTGGCGAGAGGTAGTCCCCCAGTTCCAAGCCGTACACGAAAAAGTCTTTCTCAATGTTGTGCAGCCGCGGCGAGATGCCTAGGTCGGAGGTGTACACCAAGGGGCGGATGTAGAAAGACGTGGAGGGACGGTTTTTTCGGATCAGCTCGACGATCACCTGCTCAATCCGTTCAGCAGGGAGATCAAAACAGAGCAGGCGGGCGCTTTGACTCAGTCGTCGGCAATGGCGATCCAGACGGAACACCAGAACTTGATCCGGGTTTTGCGGATCAGGGATCCCGCGTAGGCCGCCGAACGCCGCTGTCCCGTAGTGCAGAGCATGGGTGGCAATGGAAATCTTCGCCTCAGCAAAGGGGACAATCTGGCCCTGAAAGTAGGCGTAGGGCAGAAAATCTGGCATGGTCGGCACCCACCGGGGTAGGAATGAGAGGTAGGAATATTATCACCGATTCGTGCAGTGCCGGGAGCTCCAACGTCGGCATGACTTCCCTGCCTGTAGTAGCAGCACGCGGGATAGGCGTAGAGCATGCCTCTAACCCCCAAAACCCTGAACTTTGCTGAATTTACTGAGCTTTAGGCGGTTTGGCAAAAGTCATTGAGAGGGATATAGTAGACCAAGTTTCCCCCTGATCCTTGAGTCCACCGCAACGGTTGCCGGGAAGTGAAGGGGGAAAGCGCTCGGGGGGTATTCCTCAGGGCTTTGCGGGATACCGCCTTCCTGCTCAGAGATAGGCAGGATGCGATCGCTTCTTTCCTGAACCATGTTCAGGAGAGTTCAGCGTGAATGTATCAGGTATTCCTCCCCCGCAGCAGCGTTGTTTAGCCAGTCAGTTTCCGAGAGGGTTGGATTGGAGAAGCAAACAGTTCGTAGCTGAAGAGGGGCCGAGCAGCTACACCCTATGACGCAAAGGGGGTGAACTCCTTGTGAAGGCAGCAATGCTCCTTGTGGCAAGGCTTCTTTGGTCTCAGGGTGGTAGGGTAAGGAGGTGGTTGCTCAAGCAGCTGTAAATAAAGCCTGCAAAACTTTCGATTGCTGCCTTACTTTTGCTTGGCATTTTGTCCCCCGCTAGCCCGATGCTGTCGACGGGTGGGAGCCGGAGGGCTGCTTTTGCCCAATCTTTTGCTCTGGGTATCCCCATTGAGGAAGCCATTCGGATCGCTCGATCTGCCGTGCCCAATGCCGTGATTAAAGAAGTTGAGTTGGAGCGCGAAGATGGGCGCCTAGTTTGGGAAGTGAAATTTACCAACGACATTAAAGTCAAGATCGACGCCACTACCGGCAATATTGTCGATATCGACAACCAGCACTCAGGAGGTGCCCTTGCCTAGGCGGGGGTGAGCGTTGCCGGAAAAGGTTGTAGCTGTTACTGCTTGATGAATGAGAACTGCGAAAGCCGGGGATCCCTTGCATTTTGGGCATGGGGAAAGCGTCTACACGGTAGCTGCCTGATGGCTGAAGCCGGTTCGACAGCTGGCTAGGGACAGGTGGCGGGGTCAGGCTGAGCTAGAATGCTGTCTATCCGTCTTGCTGCTCCCCCTGATGGACGACCCCCCTTTAGCCTCGGCGGCTACTTTCCCCAACACTGAGCTTTCGTGGGGAGATGCGTCGCTTAGTCTCCTTTGGGTCATCGGTCTTCTGGTCATCAACGCTTTCTTTGTCGCAGTCGAGTTTTCCTTGGTATCGGCGCGGCGCTCCCGGATAGTGCAGTTGGCCAGCGAAGGGAACCGGCAGGCAGCTCTTGTGCAAAAAGCCCAAGAGCAACTGGAATATGCCCTCTCCACCACCCAGTTGGGCATTACTCTGGCCAGTGTATTGCTGGGCTGGATCGGGGCTACGCAAGTGGCGCCGACGCTGTTTCTGGCCTTGAGGCAGTTGGCTTGGCTTCAGAACCTGGATCCGGCCCTTATTCGAGGGGTGGCAGTGGTGCTGGTGTTTTCGCTGCTCACCTACTTTCAGATTGTGGTGGGGGAGCTGATCCCCAAAACTCTGGCCATCCTCTATTCGGAGCCGATTGCGCTCAAACTGGCCTGGCTCAATCGTTTGGTCAGCCGTATCCTAAGACCTTTTGTAGAGCTGCCCCGCTTTTCCTCTCGGTGTGTGCTGCGGCTTTTGGGAGTCCAGATTCCGGAGGCCAGCTCCTTTTACAGCACCATGACGGTGGAGGAGTTGCAACTGCTGATCGCCTCTTCGGTGGAGTCGGGCAACATCGAGGCGGAAGAGCGAGAGCTGTTGAGCAACATCTTCGAGTTTGGCGAGACGGTGGCCAGCGAGGTGATGATCCCGCGTACCAGCATCGACGCTGTGCCGGAAACTGCAACGGTGCAAGAGGTGCTGGCCGAGGTGGCCGAATCAGGACACTCCCGTTACCCGGTCTACGGCGAGTCTTTGGATGACATCCGCGGGCTGATCCACGTTAAGGAGTTGATCGGCCAGTTGGCCAAGGGATCCATCGACCTCCACAGCCCCATCACCAACTTCATCCGCGAGGCCCACTTTGAGCCGGAGAACAAGCCAATTGCCGAACTGTTGCCCGAAATGAGGCAGCACCACTGGCCGATGGTGGTGGTGGTGGATGAGTTTGGCGGCACGGCGGGCCTGATCACCGTTCAAGACTTGGTGGAGGAGATCGTCGGCAAGCTCTCCGATGGCCCGGATCCCAACACCAAGGAGCCGGACATCCAAGAACTTGACGAAAATACCTTGCTCATCCAGGCTCAGCTAGATATTGAAGAGATCAACGAGCGCTGTGGCCTCAACCTGCCTCTGCACAAGGATTACCAAACGCTGGGGGGCTTTTTGATCTACCACATGCAGAAGATCCCACGTGCTGGGGAAAAGTTCACCTACAAAGAGATGGAGTTTCAGGTGGTGCGCATGGAGGGGCCACGGGTGGATCGGGTGAAGGTAGCCCGCCGCCCCGGCACCCCGGCAAACTCCCTACCGCTGCTCCCCCCAGCGCAAACGGCAAAAGCCCGTCCATAAACCTGCTGGAGAGGACTAGGCCGTTGCTTTGACCACCTTCAGGGTTTGTAGGCGCACATCCTCTGGGCCGTTGATAAAGCCGCCTGCCTCATGCACCAACAGCAGATAGTTCACCGCCTCTTGAGTCACCTCTTCTCCCGGCACCAAAATCGGGATCCCAGGTGGATAGGGGGAGATGATCTCGGCGCAGATATGGCCCACTGCTTCTTGGAAAGGCACCCGCTGAATGGGAGCAAAAAAAGCCTCCCGGGGTGATAGCCGTTGTGGTGGCAAGCAAGGACGGGGCAGTTGTGCCAGCCGCTGCATTTTTTCCATTGCCGCTCTGGATGGGCGGGATCCCTGAAAATGTTGCGACAGGGCGGCGAAACTTTCCACCAGGCGGTCAATGTCTCGCTGGGTATTGCCGATGCTGACAATGAAGACCACATTGTGCAGGGTGGACATCTCCGGCTGCACGTGGAAGTGATCGTTAACCCAGTCGTGAGCGTCGAAGCCAAAGAGGCCCAGCCCCGACACCGTCACGGTCAAGCGGGTGCGATCCAAATCGAAAAAGCCGGGAGTGGAGCCAATGCGTTCCGGGCCAAAACAGAAGATCCCGGAAATACGGTTGAGGCGGGCGCGGGCCTGATCCGCCAAAGCCAAGGCTTGGCCCAGCAGGGCTTCTCCCTCCAGTGCCATCTGCCGCCGTGCCACATCCAGCGACATCATCAGCACATAGCTGGGACTGGTCGATTGCAGCAGTTGCAGAATGTTGCGCACCCGGTTGGGGTCAATACGGGATCCCTGCAGGTGGAGCAGCGAGGCTTGCGTCATGCCGGAGATCACCTTGTGGGTGGACTGCACCACCAGATCGGCTCCGGCTTCCAAGGCCGAAATGGGCAATTCCGAATGAAACCCAAAATGGGGCCCGTGGGCCTCGTCCACCAATAGCGGTAGGCCATGGGCATGGGCGATGGAGGCCAAAGCCTGCACATCGCAGCAGACCCCGTAGTAGGTGGGGCTGACCACCAAAACGCCTTTGGCATCGGGATGCTCCGCCAAGGCCCCCTCCAAACCGGCTGGGGTAATCCCGTGGGCAATGCCCAGCTCCAAGTCAAAATCTGGCTCAATGTAGACGGGCACGGCCCCAGAGAGGATCACGCCGGCGATGGCCGACTTGTGACAGTTGCGCGGTAGTAGGATCTTGTCCCCTGGGTCGCACACCGCCATCACCAGGGTTTCTACGCCACAAGTGGAGCCGTTGACCAAAAACCAACTGCGATCGGCGCCGTAGGCCGCTGCGGCTAGCTCCTGCGCCTCCCGGATCACGCCGTCGGGATCGTGGAGGTTGTCCACCTCTGGCAGCTCCGTCAGATCCGCTCGGAAGACGTTTTCTCCTAAAAACTCCCGCAAATCGGTGGCGATCCCCCGTCCCTGTTTGTGGCCTGGCGTATGAAAAGGAGCCTTATCCAAGCTGCAATAGTGGCGGATGGCCTCAAACAGAGGTGCTCGCTCCTGGGCTTTGCGATCCAGCGAGCGCAAGCAACGAGAGGTTTTGGACAGATTGGACAGAACCACAGACCACTCCTCAACACACCAGGTGGGCATTTTGTGATTATCCATCCCAATGGAGGCTAAGTCCACCGCTGGCGCTTTTCCTGCTAGCCTGGGTTTTCAGGTGGCCTTTCTTCCTCTCCTGTATGTTTGAAAAACTGCCCTTCCCCCTGAGCACTCTCGTGTTGCTGGCCGGCGTTGCCGCCACGGCTTGGGGCTTTGCCCACTACAACGATCCCACCCTCAATCTCATTGGCCTGTTTGCCGGGATCCCCTTGCTGTTGGGAGGGGTGACCATGAAGGTAGTGGAACTCAAGCCGGTACCTGCCCTGGCCGCCCCTTCTCTCGAGGTGATCCAAGCCCGCGCCCAGCAGGCCACGGAAATTCAAAAGCAAGTCCGCGCCGATATCACCAAATATAGCTACGGGGCTAATGCCCACCTGGAAGATGCCCTGGAGTTTCTGGGTCTGCGCGGCCCTCTGGAAGCAGATCTGCCCAAGGTGAGAGGGTACAGAGAAGAGCTGCGAGATGGCCGGTATACCTTGGTGCTTCTGTTCGATTCCCCCAAGGTTCCCTTCCAACAATGGCAGGAAAGCTACCAGAAAAAAATGCAAGGCTTCTTTGGCCGAGATGTGGAGGTGCAACTGGGGCAGCCCCAAGAAAATCAGGTGGAATTGGCGCTTGTTGCCCGAGGTGGATCCCAGGCCACTTGAAGAAGCCATTAGCTGCTGAATGCAACTCAACGGATCCCGAAGCTAATGCAGCCAGTAACTCAGGACTGTCGAGAGTTAACTCATGAGGGGTGTGGGGAGCTATGGGTCCTGCGCTGTGCCTATAGTATCAGTGTTGGGAGGATGTCACGAAACTTGGCAGTTCGGCATAACCCTATTTTACGGATTGGGAATTTTACGGATTGGGAGGAAGACCAAAAGCAACATTATCATCCATAATGTAGGGCGTTAGCATGAAGACCACCTCATTGCGCTCGTTGCTCACACTCTGAGAGCGGAACAAAGCACCCAAAAGAGGCAAGTCGCCTAGGAAAGGCACTTTTTGAACGTCAACGATGTCCCTGTCTTGAATGAGGCCAGCAATAATAAAGGTTTGCCCATCTCTTAACCTGAGCTGAGATGCTTCCAGCCGCCTCCTGTCAATATTGAAAAGTAGAATGCCTGCAAAGTCTCCGCTTGCCAATATTTGACTGGGTACAGGAATAGAAATTTCCGGCTGAATGGTCAGGGTAACAAACCCATTGTCATCTATTCTAACTTCTGAGACGTCAAGGATAACCCCAGCATCCTCTCGCTGCAAACGCTGAGTAACAACTGGAGGCTGGTTTTCGCCCTGGGGTATGGTGATGGTTTCAACGTTAACAGGCACGCTGGTTGCAATGCTAATTCGACTGGATCCGCCATCTGCCACCACAACTTTGGGGTCAGTTAGAATTTTTCCAGTTCCATTTCGTATTGCAGACTGCACTCTTAGAGCCAAAGACTGCTGCAGCCGGTTGAGAGTGTTAAATATTCCCGTGATGGATCCTGATGGGCCTGCAGGGCCGATAGAGCTTACCGAGGATCCCGCAGGTTGATTGAGCGGTTGACCACCAAAATTGGCGTCCCCTAAAGTTCCGACAGCAAAGTTGCCAGAAGCTCCCCCTAGGTTGATCGAAAGGCTCTCGTTGTTATTTAGCCGAATATCAACTGCCCTCAGCGAAATCAAAACCTGTCGCCGACGCACATCCAATTGGGCAATCTGAGCAGCCGCGATGTCCTGCTGCCGCGAGTTGCCGATCACCGTAATGGAGTTGGTGCGCTCGTCCACAACGAATTGGGCACCGGGAGCAACGGCGTTCAAAACTCCTTCCAGCCGACTGGCCAAATCGGTGGCGACTGCCTGATTCACGCGGTAATTGCGCACCAGGATCCCAGTCACCCCTGGCAGGTTTTGTCCAACAAATACGGTTTGGCCCCTTCGCTGGGCCTGCAACTGTTTTAGCCGCAAGATAAAGTTGAATGTCTCCTGTAAGGGCGAGTCTTGCACATCCAGAGAGATGGTTAGATCGGGTGGGACGTCGTTGAGCACCACATTCAACCCTGCTCGCCGCACCAACAAGCTCAGCACATCGCCCACAGGAGCATCTTTCAAGGTCAAGCTAATCCTGGCATTGGATCCGAGATCCACTGTAGGTGGATCAGGCAGGATTGTGCCAACGGCAATATCGCCAGCAGGAGGAGCCACAGCTCTCCCCTGAAAAGGAGATTCGGTGGGCAAACTTCCCGGCGGCAATTGAGGTTGGTTGAGCTGGCCCACAGGGGGGACCTGAGAAATCACGGGTGCAGCAGGAACAGCAGGTGCAGGAGGAGCCGCTTGAGTTGTCTGCGGAGGGGCAGGGTTTTGAGCGACCGGTTGGGAGGCAGGGGCAGGAGCTGCGGGCTGAGGAACAGGAGCCACGGGCTGAGGTCGGTTTAGTGACGCCGGTTGGCCGGGCGCTACTGGGTTGGACGAGGGTTGAGGGGGAACCGCCGCTAGGGGAGCCAGTGGGGCAGAGGGTAGGCCCTCAAAGTCGAAGACCAACTGCGTCGGGCTGCGCCGAGCCAGCAAGCCTTGGGGAGCTGCGGCCACACCGGCTATTTCTATCCGCACGCTGTCGTTGCTCAACTGGCGGGCCTCAATGAAGCGCACCCCTGGTAGGGGAGACTCTTGGCGATAGCGGCCCTGGCTTCCGCTCAATTGAGCATTGGTGATGTCCCCGATCCAAGATTGTCCCTGCTGGGTAAAGAACACCTGTGGGCGAGCGCCCCCTTCGGTGTTGATCTCCAACTGCATGCGGTTGCCGTTGGGCACCAGGCGGATATCTGTGATGCGGCTGAGGCGTTGCGGGTTTGCGGAGGTCAACTGTTGAGCGGCTGCCTCATTGACCCGGCTTTCTAAGGCCAATGGGGGCAGGGACAGGATCAAGCCCAACGCACACCCATAAGCAACTCGACGGTTCATCATCCTCACACCTCACTCCTTCACCCAGTCGTATTCTTGCTTCACCTCGCCACGGGTGCCTTTGGCCTCGTTCACCCCGTACTTCCCTAATCAAAGCCGAAATCTCGGACTTTGCCACTACCTGTAGCCGTTTCGGAAGAAATTTTTCCCAGATCTTCGATTCGGCAACACTATCCGTGCTGAACCGGCGGTTGTTCCCGTCTTCTGAAAACCAGAGGGGATCCCGCACTGGCAGGATCCCCCCCTGAGTCAAGGCATGGCTGGGCTACTGACCAGGTGCCGTTTGCCCTTCAGGTGGAGGAGCAGTGCCCAACGGAACGTCTTTGTTGTAGATGTAGGCAATCAAATCAAAAGCAGCGTCCAGTTCCCCTGTGTCTTGAACAGGATTTAAGCTGATGTTGCTCACCCGGAACAGCGTGCGCAGACGTTCTATATCTCCCATCAGATTGATCAGCTCCGTATAGGGGCCACGCAGAGCGACACGGGTGGTCTGCACTTGGATGGCGGGAGCGATGATCCCAGGCACTTCCGGATTGGCCGAAGACGCTGGAGTCAGTGGAGAAGGGCTAAAGCTGCGCAGCTCGCTGTTGGGCTGCCCCTGCACCAGCCGGTTGAGATCCAGCAGTTGTGTGTCGGCATTCTCGGGGGTGGAGAGCAGGGCACTGATCTGTTCCCGCTCCACGCGAGCTCTCTCGACCTGATTGGGCACATCTTGCAAACTGGCAATCTGGCTCTTTATGTCCTGCAACTGGGTGGTTTTGTTGGCTACCTCCCTTTCCAAAGCCTGTACCTCCTCGATCAAGGGGCGAAGTTGGGTGAAGGCCAGAAACCCCGCCGCGGCTAACCCTGTGATCCCGATCAAAAGACCAATTCGAATGGGGGTCAGCTCCACGCCCAGCAGTACCGGCGGCCCTGCCGGGGGAACCACCAGTTGTTCGTCGGGAAAACCTTCAACCGATCCAGTCATCAGTTCGCCTCCACTCGACGCAAAATGCGGATCTTTTCAACCAAGCCTATCGCTCCCCGCTGCTCCAGCTCGCGGGTAAATTCTGGGTCGGGATCCCCCAGGGTACGGATGGTTACGGTTATGCCGTAGGTGACGCTGGGCTCGGTTAGGTTTGTGCCGTCCACCCGGGAGCTGCTGTTCAGGACGGCGCTGGTAACAAAGTTGGAATCCAGCAGGGTGAGCAAAAAGTCGTTCACCAGGGGAAAGTCCAGCGCCCCTCCTTGGATATTGACGGTATCCCCGGAAGCGCTGATGTTGGTTATCCATACCCCCTGGCCGGGGATCTTGCGCCGCAGCTCTTCCAAGATGGCCGACCAAGGCTGGACCGATCTCAGAAAGGAGCGGAACCCTTCCGTTTGGGCGCGAATGGTTTGCAGCTCTTGATTGGCATTCTGCAGCTGGGACAACTCAGCATTGGCTGTGCTGAGCTCACTGTCAAGGCGAGCCCGCTCCGCCCTCAAGGTTTCTCTCTGGCGGGAAAAGCTGTCTTGGAAATACCAAAAAGCTCCCATCGCTACAGCAGCAACAGCAACCCCCAGGCCAATGGCCGGGATCCAATTCTGGGATCCCTCTGCAGCCTCAGCTGCGACTACTGCTTCCCCACCTGTTCGAGCTGTGGTGAGGACATCCGGCCTTTCTTTGAGGAAATTGATCTCCGGTGTGTACATCTCTTTAACCGCCTTGTGCGCTATTCCATCGGTTGGGCGAGCTTGCGCTGCCTGCTGCCGCTACTTGGTGTCTTCCCGCAGCGCCAACCCCAGGGCCACTCCCATTGCTGGGCGTTCCTCCAGGGGCAGTTCCACTGAATCCGGCACGACAATGTTGCCAAAGGGATCCGCCAACTCCACCGCCACGCTCAACGACTGAGATAAGAAGCCGTCGATTTGGCCGATGCTTGCCCCAGTTCCGGCCAGCAGTACTTTCACCACAGGCGAGCTGCTTTCTGTGCTCGTAAAGAAGTCGATGGAGCGCTTCAGTTCATCCGCCAAATCGGAGACAACGCGCGTTACTGCTGCTACACCGGGATTGCTGGGCGCTGGCTGTTCTCCCGTGGCCAAAATATCGGTGGGGTTGAGTAAGGGTAGCCTCAGAGTTCGCAACAGGTCGCCGGTGCGGCTAACCGGCAAATTCAGGGACTGGGCCAGCACCTGCCGCATGTGGATGGTGCCGATGTTGACGGTGCGGGTAAATTGTGGGATCCCGTTCACCAAAATGCTGATCTCGCTGCTGTCGTAGCCGATGGAGCTGAGCAACACGGCCTCTTGGGGGCCGTACTGGGTTAGCTGATCGCGGATGGTGCGAATGAGGGAGAAGCTGGCCAGCTCCACACAGCGCACCTGCAAGTTAGCCGCCTGCAGCACCTCTAGATAGTTGTCCACCACCTCTTTGGGGATGGCCACCAGCAAGACTTCGATGCGCTCAATGCCATCCTGGGAAAGATCGAGACCCAAGGGTTGGTAATCGACATCCGCCTGATCCCGCGGATAGGGAATGTAAAGTTCGGCCTCCTGCTCCAAAACCACCCGGCGCAGCTCATCGGCGGGCAGGTCGGCAGGCAGGCGAATGAGACGAACGATGGCCTCCCTTACGGGCACTGCTGTGGCTGCCGGCAGGTTGGTGGGTACCTTGTTTTCATTGAGCAAATTCATCAGGATCAAGCCAACTGTGCTCGGATCGAGGATGCGCCCTTCGACCATCGCCCCTTCTGGCATGTCCACGCTGTGGTAGTGGGCCAGACGATAGCGACCATTGCCCTGCTTTTTCAGTTGGGCAACGGCGATGCGCTCGGGGTTGATGTCCACCCCAAGCATGGTTCGGGTTTTGGAGCCACCGAGAAAGCTAAACACGCCGGGAAACCCCGCCCTTTGCGCTACTGCTAGAGGCATACTACCCAATTTGTAGGTGGGTTACCACTGTTCGCCATTGGCCGCGGGGAAATCCTTGTCTGGGCCGATCCCTCCCTGCCAGCCGCAAGTGCAGGGCTTGCGCGGTGTTGAGCGGTGTTGGAAATTCGCTTGACTCAACGGGTCTGTTGCCGCGCCCACTCACGGAACTGTTGTAACCGCTCACAACCCTTCTTCCTCGAGGGCCTGGACGTTTTGCACAATCCGGGAGAGCTCGTTTTTCTCATCCACATTGATGCGGGTCGGGGATCCGCTGATGATGCGCTCGTAGCCCCGGAAGGAATCGCGGATTTGGATGCCTGCGTTGGAGATCAGGTACTCGCGGATCCCTTTGTCGTGCCAGGATCCCCGCATTTTGAAGACGTTGAGGGCGCGGGCCATCTCTCCGCGGATCTCCACGTATTGCAGCAGGATAATCGTGTCGGTGATGGTGGAGATGTGGGATTCGGTGATGGAATGGGATCCCATGAATTGGTCGGTGGTGTTGGTGAAAAAGCCGGTGATCTCCTCCTGCTTGGCCAGGCCAGTTACCCCGATTACAAACTGGCGGAAGGCATTTTGGCTCACTCCCCGCGCCAGGGCTGACAGGGAGTCGATGGCCATGCGGGAGGGCTTGAAGGCCATCATCTCGGTTTTGATCTTCTGCAGGTGGTCTTCCAGGCCGGCAGATTCTGGGTAGGCGCAGATGATCTTGAGGAGGCCCTGCCGCTCGAACTCTTCCAGGTCAATGCCCCAGGAGGAGGCGTTGCGGGACAGCTGCGCCCGCGACTCTTCGTAGGCAAAGAGAATGCAGCGTTCCCCATCCAGGCAGCCCCGCTCCAGGAATTTGCTCACCAGCGAGGTTTTGCCCGTGCCGGTGGCGCCGGTGGCCAAAATAATCGAGTCTTTGAAGAAGCCGCCGCCGCACATTTCGTCCAGCTTCTCGATGCCGGAGGAGACCCGCACGTTGGAGGAGCGCTGGGTCAGTTGCATGGCTCCCAAGGGGAAGATGTTGATCCCGTCGTTGGTGATGGTGAAGGGATATTCCCCCTTCATGTGGGTGGTGCCCCGCAGCTTCAAGATCTCGATGGTGCGCCGCCGTTTCTCTCCCTCCAGGATGTTGCGCAGGATCACCACGTTATCGGAGACGAATTCCTCTACGCCGTAGCGGGCGATGGGACCATACTCGTCGGTGCGCTCCGTGGTCATGACGGTGGTGACGTTGGCCTGCTTGAGGCGGGCCGTCAGGCGGAACAGCTCCCGCCGCACCACACCGGCAGGGTCGTATTGCTGAAAGATGGCTGTCACTGAGTCGATGGAGACCCGCTTGGCTTTGTATTTGCGAATGGCGTACTGGATGCGCTCGATGAGGGCCGACAAATCAAAGTTGCCGCTCACCTCATAGCCTTCGGGATCGGGGGAGGCATCCAGGATAAACAGTTGGCCCCTGTCGATGAGGGCCTGCAGATCCCAGCCAAAGCTGGAGGCATTGCGAATGATATCGGCGGGGGTTTCCTCAAAGGTGACGAAGATCCCCGGCTCTTGATACTTCACAATGCCGTTGTAGAGGAACTGCATGGCAAACAGGGTTTTGCCGGTGCCGGAGGTGCCGCTGACCAAGGTGGTGCGTCCCAGGGGTAGCCCACCGTGACTGATGTCTTCAAAGCCCTCGATGCCCGTCTGTTTTTTGGGGATCCCTCGCAGCTCTGAGAGATCCGCCCGGTGGTTGTCTGGGGTTGGTTCGGTGGAGTCCTCTGCGGTGTTATCTTGTGGCTTTTCTGGCTCAGAAGGCCCCAATGACTGGTTCATCCCACTCTCCTTGCTCCTGCAGCCTGTCTCAAGCCTCTTCGTCCAATTCTTCGTAGAGCAGATCCAGGCCGATGAGCACTTTCTCGCGGTTGGACAGATCGCCAATAATCTTCCGCACCGGTGGCGGCAGGATTTTGGCCAAGGTCGGCGTTGCCAAGATCTTATCTTCCTCTGCCAGTTGCGGATTTTTCAAGACATCGATCACCTTCAGGCTGTACACGCCGCGGAACTCCTTTTCCAAGATGTCTTGCAAGGTGCTGAGGGCACGCAGAGAATTGGGGGTGTTGCCCGCCACGTAGAGCTTGAGAACATAGGCTTTGCGAGTGGACATAATCAGGGATCCCTTGGAGCGGTTTTGGGAATGGAGCGGCGGTACATTTCGCTCAGGTGGGCCATCACATCGATCAGGGTAAGGCGGTAATCCAGCAGGATCTCTTCGCTGCGGCCTTCCAGCTTCAATTGTTTGGCAAAGTCTTCCATCAAGTTCATGTGCAGCTCCAGCAGTTGAGCAGCGCCGATATCGGCAAAAAAGGCCAAGGCCACCAGCTCGTCGATGCGGGCATTGACGGTCTCGGGAGATTGAAAATAGTCCAAGACGATTGCCTGGTAAAGGTTACGCAGCCGTCGCATGAGGGCTTGCTGCTCGTGGGGCGGGAGGCGACGGTAAAACAGCTCTGGGTCACGATGATAGTACACTCCGGCGTAGCCCAGCCGTTCCCGCAATTTCTCCGCCAGCCGTCGCTGTTGTTGGTTGCTGTAGGCCAGGTAGGGCTGATCGCTGGGATGCACTGGGCCCTGCGGGAGGCCGCAGGTGGGAGACATCTGCAGAAACAAGGCGATGGCCCGATCCACCAGCAGCTCCAAGACGGAAGGGGATCCCGAAGCGGTACAGTCGGCCCGCACCTGCCCCTTCAGCTCCTGTGGCGAAATGGGACGGACGAGGGTGGCGTTGTGGTAGAAAAACTGCTCTCGCTTGAGCAATGCTTTCACCAAAGATGAGGTGGCAGGGATCTCTCCTTCCGTCTCCGGTGTTTCCTTTTGCAGGTGGGATTCTTCCAGCACAATCGCCAACACCGTCGGCAGCAGCAGTCCCCACGCGCAGAGCTGATTGCCCAGATCGTGCAGCTCTTGCAGCCGAGTGGGATCCACCAGGAGCACCAAGCAATCGACATGGCCGTCTTGTCTCCTGAGAGCCTCTAGGAAGGTAGCTTGATCCTGAAAACACTCGACAACAAAGCGTTCAGGGGGTAGCCAGTCCTCGCAAGCTAGGGGCTCTCCTGCTGGCGGCTCCCAATCCAGCAACAGGTTGATGCGCAGTGGATGGGTGTCAGGCAACAAGACAAAGGATGAAGATATATTTCCTATCTTAAATCTGACCGGGATCCGCGCTCACCGGCCAGAGGAAAAGAGCGGGAGAAAAACCTAAACTAGGGGTGAGTGAGCTGCTGCCGAGATCCCTATGGTGCCCCTGATCATCGACTGTGACCCTGGCCAAGACGATGCGGTGGCTCTGCTGCTGGCTATGGCGTCGCCAGAAGAGCTGCAATTGCTGGGCATTACCACGGTGGCTGGCAATGTCTCCTTGGACAAAACCAGCTGCAATGCTCGACAGATCTGTGAATTGGCCGGTCAGCCGCAGATGGGGGTGTATGCTGGCTGCCCCCGACCTCTCTTGCGCCCTCTGGAAACCGCCGAGCAGGTGCATGGCAAAACCGGGATCGACGGAGCGGATCTGCCGGAGCCCCAGATGCCTTTGGGATCCCAGCATGCAGTGCCCTATCTCATCGAGACGCTGATGGCTGCCCCTGAGCCGGTTACCTTGGCTTTGCTGGGCCCGATGACCAACTTGGCAGTGGCCCTGGTGCAGCAGCCCCGGATTGTGGAGCGCATCCAGCGGCTGGTGTTTATGGGGGGATCCGCCTTTGAGGGGAATGTTACCCCGGCAGCCGAGTTCAACATCCTCACCGATCCCCACGCCGCCCAGATCGTGCTCAGCGCCGGGATCCCGGAGGTGGTGATGCTGGGCTTGCACGTCACCCAACAGGTCCTCAGCACGCCGGAGCGGATTGAGCGCATCCGCGCCCTGGGCACCCGCGTTGGGCAGACGGTGGCCAATATGCTCACCTTTTACGGTAAGGTCGACGTAGAACGCTACGGGCTACCGGGAGGGCCATTGCACGACCCTTGTGTGATTGCCTATCTGTTACAGCCGCAGTTGTTCGAGCTCAAGCCCTGCTACGTCGAGGTGGAAACGGCTAGCCCCTTGAACCTGGGCCGGACGGTGGTGGATCGCTGGGGATCCAGTGGCCGCCCTGCCAATGTTCAGGTGGCTTTTGGGGTGGATGCCCAGGGGTTTTACCACCTGCTCACCGAGCGCCTGGGCCGTTACCGATAATTCTGATAGTTCTGATCCTTGAGGCCAGATCCGAAGGTGGAGAATCCCAGCGCCGTCCAACGTGCCAAGCTGGAGTGGGTGAACCTGCCCACCGCCGTCACCCTGCTGCGGCTGGCAGGGATCCCTTTTGTTTTGCTGGGCCTGAGCCTGCGATCCCCACTGGGGGAGAGGTTGGCCCTCTGGGCGTTCCTGTTGGCGGCGGCAACCGATTGGCTGGATGGCCATTTGGCCCGCCGTTATGGCTTGGTAACCGATATGGGCAAGTTTTTGGATCCTCTGGTGGATAAGCTGCTGGTGTTGGCGCCGCTGCTGGGCCTGCTGGAACTGGGGCGGATCCCCGCTTGGGGCGTGTTTTTGCTGGTGGGGCGGGAGCTGGCCATCGCCGGCTGGCGGGTCAACCAAAGCCAAATCCGCGGTGCCAATTTCTGGGGCAAAGCCAAGACGGTAACCCAAATCCTGGCCATTGCTTTGCTGATTTTGGGGTGGCCGGGAGGGATCCCTTGTTTTTGGGTGGCGGTGGTTCTCACCCTGATCTCGGGCCTGACCTACCTGCACACCGATCATCCCCATCATGCGCAGTCACCCGGCAGGCCATAGCCCTTGTCAGATCCCCCCGCCCCTCGCCGACAGAGGAGACACCCCACCTGAGCAGCGCATCCTCGGCCTAGATCCAGGTCTGGGAACCATGGGTTTTGGTTGCATTCTGGCGGGATCTGCGGGGTTGAAACCTGTGGATTATGGGGTGATCAGCACCCCCAGCCAACACTCGATGCCGGAGCGGCTGCAAACGCTGCACGAGGATTTGAGCCAGTTGCTGCGCCAACTGCGCCCGCATCAGGTGGGGCTGGAAAAACTTTTTTTCTACAAAATGGGCAATACCATTGCCATCGCCCAAGCCCGTGGCGTGATCCTGCTCACCTTGGCCCAGCATCATCTGTTGCCGGTGGAGTTTACGCCCGCCCAAGTCAAGCAAAGTTTGACAGGCTACGGACGCGCCGACAAGCAGGCTGTACAAGCTGCCGTGGCCCGGGAACTCAACCTGCCCAGCTTGCCCCGCCCGGATGATGCCGCCGATGCCTTGGCGATTGCCATCACAGTCTGGCACCACCGCTTCTCTTGAGGGATCCCCTCCCTGTCAATCCCCTACCTTTAGCAGAGATAAAGATTGGCCAATAAAGATGGGCTAGACTCAGTACAGCGAGAAGCACAAGCCCTATGCCTTCTTCTTCCGTGGATGTTCGCGAGCTACCGCTGTTTCCCTTGCCGGAGGTGGTGCTGTTTCCGGGCCGACCTCTGCCGCTGCACATTTTCGAGTACCGCTACCGCATGATGATCAACACCATTCTGGAGACGGATCGCCGCTTTGGGGTGCTGATGTTCAATCCCCAGACGGGATCCCCAGTGCGGGTGGGCTGTTGTGCTGAGGTGTTGCAGGTGCAGCGATTGCCGGATGACCGCATGGACATTTTGACCTTGGGGCAGCAGCGCTTCCGCGTCTTGGATTACGTGCGGGAAAAACCCTTCCGGGTGGGGCTGGTGGAATGGATTGAGGATGAGCCGACCACCCCTTCCGATGACCTGCAGAGCTGGGTGCGCCAGGTTACCACTCTCCTTCAAGATGTGGTGCGTCTCTCGGGCAAGCTAATGGAGCGGGATGCACAGTTGCCGGAGCAGCTCCCCACCACCCCCATAGAACTGTCCTACTGGGTGGCTAGCCACTTCCATGGGGCCCCCCAAGAGCAGCAAGCTCTGCTGGAAATGGTCAGTACCGAAAGGCGGCTGCGCCGGGAAGCCGAAATTCTCGAGTCCACCCGCAAGCACTTGGCCGCCCGCACGGCCCTCAAGGATCTGTTCACGGAAATTTCCTGAGGTTCCTGTCAGTTGGTCAGGTCTGCTCCCATCTGTTCTGGTGGCTCTTGTGGACCTTTCCAGAGAGTGCCCTTTGCCTTTCTCGACCAGGCAGAGCAGAATGCTTCCCCCGGAAAGGTTGGGTATTTCTTGAGGATCCCTTCCCCGTTTTTCATGGCCTACGCTCGCCGCTACTTGCGCTTTCCCTCTCAGATCTTGGGCCGGGAAATGGAGATGCTCCACTTTGGGCATCACGGCTACCCGCTGATCTGTCTGCCCACCAGCAACGGGCGTTTTTTTGACGTGGAAGATCGCGGCATCATCGCCAGCCTCAGCCATCATCTGGAGCAGGGCTATTTGCAGGCTTTTTGCGTGGAAACCCTGGATTGGGAGACCTTGTTCAACCGCCAGCTGGACTTGCCCCAACGGCGGGAGCGTTGGCTGTTGTTGGAGCAGCACTGGGTAGAAGAGCTGATCCCCTACGCCAAGGCCGAGGCGCAAAATGAGTTTCTGGTGGTGGCTGGGTTTTCCCTGGGAGCTACCCATGCTGTCAACCTCACCTGTCGGCATCCCGGCCTAGTGCGCCGTTGTTTGGCTCTGGGGGGGCCCTACGATGTGGCCGCTCTCGGCTCTGTCACCGGCTGGGATCCCCAACAGGCAGAGCAAGAGCTGTATTTCATCAACCCGCTGGCCTATATGTCCAACATGAGCCGGCAACTCTGGGATCAGTTGGGCGGGCGCAACACCGAGCTGAAGTTGCTCACCGCTCGCCGCGACCACTGCCTCAGCGACAACCTGCGCCTGGCAGAAGTGCTCAGCCGCAACGACATCCCCCATCAACTGGAGGTATGGGAGGGGGATCACGACTGGCCCACTTGGCAAGCGCAAATCCGCGCCTTCGCGTAGGATCCCTTGCAGGGAATAGCTTTTGAGAGAGCTTTGATGATTGAAGACTATTGGGTTGGCAGCCTGCACTTCAGCGAGCCTTTTGGGGACGATACTCTGGCCCGCCTCAACGCACTTCCCCCTATTCAAGCTCGCAACGGCCAAACTTACAAGATCCGGGCCGAACATGTCACCATTCACGAGGTGAACCTGGATTACCGCACCAAGTATCGCCTGATCCTGGATCGTTTCAGCTACCTTTACCCCCAAGCCATCGGCCTGTTCATGGGCTTTGCCTTTCGGGGGGTTTACCTCATCAACAACCCCTTTAGCTTTTATTACTACCTGCGCAACAAAGATGCTGCCTACATGGTGGTCAAAGAGCTGGGGATCTCCATCCCCAAAACTTACATTCTGCCCCCTAAAGAAGCCCCCGCATTGAAAGCAGAGGACTTTAAGTATCACAAGTTTTTCGATTGGCAGGGGATGGCGGAAGATCTGGGCTGGCCAATTGTGATTAAGCCGGCGGAGGGGCGAGAGGCCATTGGAGTAGAAATAGCCCACAACATGGAGCAGCTCCTCTATTTTTACGACCGCTCTGGATCTCAGGTGATGATGATCCAAGAGAAGGTCAAAACCCCTTACCCTTGGCAGATTCGCGCCCTCTGCATTGGCCGAAAGATCATTCCGATCAAGTATATCTTTCGCAAGTTCGATGCCAGCGAGTATCTGTTCGATCCAGAATTTCTCACGCCGGAAATGGGCCAGAAAGTCATCAATACCTGTCGGATTATCAATCGAGTTTTGGGCTATGAAATGAACTCGGTGGAGCTATTTATCGACGAGCAGGGAGAGCTCCAGGCCATCGACTTTAACAATCCGGTGCCCGATGGGCGGCTCAAGGCTTTGGGAGAGATCTTCTACAACGATTACCAGCAGGCCCTTTGCGATTTGGTCTTGGACATCGTGCGGGAACAGCGTCCTTTCGACTTCCTGCCCCCAGATATCAACCGCTTTGCCCACATTGCCCGACGGGCCGATCTCACCCGCGAGCAGAAGTTTCAGATGGCTCTGGATTTGGCCAACCGTTACTACGAGCCCAGGGATCCCGATTAAAATCAAACCAGAACCCAAAAGTGTGGTTTTCCGCCGGAGAAGTTGTGGACGGGCAAAGGAGCAGCAGCGTGGTTTCCGACCCCGTTTCAGGGTGGTACGTGATCAAGCAGGCGCAGGGATCCTGCCAGGTGCTGCATTTGGCGGCGGGGGATCCCCTCTTGAGTCGGCAAGAGCATTGGGGGCCTTTTCCCGGCCAAGCTGAGGCAATTGCACGGCGGGTTGATCTGATCCAGGCAGGCAAATGTCAACCGGGTTGAAATGGCGCTGGTGCCACGATATTCGCGAGATCCCGGCAGTGGCCTGGCACGCTTTGCAAACGGAGCGCACCTCTCCTTTTTTGGAATACGAATGGTTGCACAGCCTAGAGAGCTCAGGTTGTGCCAGCCGCAGGACAGGGTGGCTGCCCTGTCACCTGTTGGTGGAGGCGGACGGCCAGTTGGTTGCTGCTGCCCCCTTGTATTTGAAAAGCCACAGCCAGGGGGAGTTTGTCTTTGACCAAGAATGGGCTGCAGTTGCCGGCCAATTGGGGGAACGCTACTACCCGAAGTTAATCGGCATGGCCCCCTTCACCCCGGCCACGGGCTATCGCATTCTCGTCCATCCCGAGTATTCAGAAGCAGAGGTGTGGTCGTTGATGCTGGCAGCCATTGACCGGTTTTGCCAAGAGAAGGATATTTCGGTGTTTAGCTTGCTTTACGTAGATCTGGACTGGCGGACTCAATTGGAGTCGGATGGATTTACGCCCCGGATCACCCACAACTACCAGTGGCACAACCCCGGCTACCGCTCTTACGAAGACTTTTTGAGCCAGTTCAATGCCAACCAGCGGCGCAACATCAAGCGAGAGCGGGCTGCAATGGAAAAAAGCGGCCTAGAACTCAAGATTTACACAGGAGAGGAGATCACGCCCCGCCTGTTGTCTCTCATGTACGACTTTTACAGCAACACCTGCGCCCAATTTTGGAACTGGAGCAAATATCTCAATCGCCGCTTTTTCGAGTCTCTCTATCCCAACTATCGGGAGCGAGTTGTGCTGGTGGCCGGGGAACGGAATGCAGAAATTGTGGGGATGTCTTTTTGTATTCGTAAGGGAGATCGCCTGTTCGGGCGCTACTGGGGTTGTCGGGAGGAGGTGAAGTTTTTGCACTTTAACGTTTGCTACTACGAGCCCATTGCCCTCGCCATCCGAGAAGGGATCCGCAACTTTGATCCCGGCGCAGGGGGATCCCATAAGATTCGACGGGGATTTCCGGCCACGCCTGTGTACAGCTACCACCGCTTCTATAGCCGAAGGCTGCAACAGGTTTTGGTGCCCTACCTGAACCGGGTTAACCCTCTCATGTTGGCCGAGCTGGAGAATGTGAATCAAAACGAGGTTCCTTTTCGAGAAGATGTTTTGCCTTCTCTATCTGCTTTGACCAAGGAGTGAACCACTTCATTGGATGGGGTTTTCAATCCCGTAAGCAGTTGGCCGCTGACATGCTTTTTGCCTTGCTACAGCTTTTTCCGGCAATGCTGACTCCAGCCAACACGACCTGACCTATGGTTATAGTTATTTCGAATTTCGGCGAAACAGCCTAATGGAACATCCGATCCCTTCCGGCCTTCCTGATCCCGTTAAACCTGGGGATCTCTTGGCGTTGGAGGTCACGGCCCTGACCCCCCAGGGAGATGGCATTGCCCACACGGTAGGACTTGGACAAGGGCGAGTGGTGTTTGTGTCCCAGGCGGTGCCCGGGGATCAGGTGGTGGCCCAAATAACCGAGATCAAGCGCAACTACTTGGTCGGGCGAATTCGGTCGCTGATTTCTCCCTCTCCCCAACGGGTGCGACCAGCCTGCATTGTGGCGGACAAATGTGGTGGCTGCCAATGGCAACATGTCAGCTATGCCCAGCAGTTGGCCACCAAGCAGCAAATCCTCAGGGATGCACTGGAGCGGATTGGCGGTCTGACTCTGCCGCAGCCTGTCCCTATTTTGGGATCCCAGCAGCCGCTGCGCTATCGGAACAAGGTCACCTACCCCATGGCCAAACCAGAGGGCCAGCCCTTGCGCATGGGCTACTACCAACGGGGCAGCCACCGCCTGGTGAACCTCAACCAATGCCCCGTGCAAGACGAGCGGCTGGATGTGTTCCTGAGGGAAATCAAGCGGGATCTCCAAGAAACGGGCTGGAGTGTCTACGACGAAAGTCGTCACCAAGGTCATCTCCGCCACTTGGGTTTGCGCATCGGTCGCCGTACCCGCGAGGTGCTCCTGACCTTGGTCAGTTGCAGTCGTCGCCTGCCCCATCTGGAAAGCTGGGCCGAACGCTGGATGCAGCGCTACCCTGACCTGGTGGGGGTCTGTCTCAATCTCAACTCGGCCCGCACCAATGCCATCTTCGGCCCGGAGACTGAGGTGATTGCCGGTCGGGGGTCTTTGCGGGAGGAATTTGCCGGTTTTTCCCTCTGGATCGACAGCACCTCTTTCTTCCAGGTCAACACAGAGCAAGCAGAAGCCTTTTTTACCTGGATAGCCGACCAACTGAACCTGCGGGGAGAGGAAACCATCCTGGATGCCTACTGTGGCATCGGCACCTTAACCTTGCTGCTGGCGCAACGGGCGAAACGGGCGATGGGGGTGGAAGCTTTGCCGGAAGCGGTCGCCCAAGCCCGCTACAATGCCCAGTTCAACGGTATCGCCTCAGCCCAATTTTTCCAGGGCACGGTGGAACAGGTTTTGCCGACCCTGCCCCCTGCCGACATTGTGGTGCTGGATCCGCCGCGGCGCGGCTGCGACCGCCAAGTGCTCGAGACCCTAAAGCTGCGACGACCACCACGCATCGTCTACATTAGCTGTCACCCTGCCACTTTGGCGCGAGACTTGCAGATCCTACTGGCAGAGGGATCCTATCGCCTTACCCAATGGCGGGCGGCTGACTTCTTTCCCCAAACCGGGCATGTGGAGGGGGTGGCCTTTTTGGAGCGAGTTTGAAGAGTACGCACCCTGACCAAAAGGCGCGGCAAGCCCCGTCCTTCAGGGCGGGGAAGGATAGCGCCGACCGTAGCCGACGCCCTTTAAAAACGCAGTGTCGGCCATGTG